>NZ_JBHUXV010000029.1:0-95763 GCF_042669125.1 Streptomyces sp. NPDC057253
GCCCCCGGCTTCTCACCTGAGCAGTGCTCAGGAGAACCTCTGGGGACCTACGAGTTGACCTGTGCGGTCACGAGGCTGGAGAAGGTCGTCAGCCGGGTGTAGACACCCGGGTAACCGGCCTGCGCGCACCCCTCTCCCCAGGAAGTGATCCCTGCCAGGACGCCCCCGATGAGCAGGGGACCGCCGCTGTCGCCCTGGCAGGTGTCTGTGCCGCCGGAGGTGTATCCGGCGCAAACCATGTCGGTCTGGACGAAGTCCGAACCGTAGGAGCTCCGGCAGCTGGAGTCGGACACGATCGGGACGGTCGCGGTCCGCAGCTGGTTGGAGGAGCTGCCGTTCGACGAGGTGGTGCCCCAGCCGAGGATGCGGGCCGTGGTGCCGGCCGCGTACACGCTCGTCTGGGAGGAGGAGACGTACGACGCCGTGGTGTACGGCATCGAGGTCGACAGGGTCAGTACGGCCACGTCGTCGCCGTTGGTGGCGTCGGTGTAGCTCGGGTTGATCCAGATCTTGCTGACCCGGCTGACCGTGCCGTTGGTGCCGTTCAGGTAGGTGCGGCCGCCGACGACTCTGACGCTGCTGGTGGTCTCGCCGACCATACAGTGGGCCGCGGTGACCACCTTGGTCGCGGAGACCAGGGTGCCGCCGCAGAACTGGTTCTGCGAGGCGTCCGTGATCTGCATCATGAACGGGTACGAGGTCGTCGTGGTGGTCGTACCGCCGACGATGGGCTGGGGGGCGGCGACGGCGGTGGGGGCGCCGAGCAACGCGGTGGCGGCGGCAGCGGCGGTCGCCAGGCCGACGGCGCCGGCCTTCTTCGCACGAGTGAGCCCGAACATCAGTGAGTCTCCTCAGGGTTGCCGGTGGGGGGTCGCGCGGGTGTGTGGGGGTAGTACACGGGGGTCGCGGGACCGACCCCCGTATGCCCGGGCGAGCGGCACGTTCATAAGCTAGAACGCGGAAGTTCCCCTTCCCAATGAGGGAAGCCCCTAAGGGAGTTGGGCAGGGAAAACCCTCGGTCGGCCCTGCGGGCCGCTGTTCTGACGGACCCTCGGCTACGGCCTGCGCCCCGCCGCCAGGCGGACGATGTCCACCCGGGAACGGATTCCGAGCTTGCGGTAGACGCGGGTCAGGGTTGCCTCGACCGTCTTCACGCTGATGAACAGGCGCGCGGCTATCTCGCGGTTGGTGGCGCCCTCCATGACGAGGGCCGCCACCTGACGCTCCATCGAGGCGAGCCCCTCCAGGGTGTCCAGACCGTCCGGGGCGGTGGCCAAGGGGGCCGCCGGTTCCACCGGCCGGGTCAGCGCGGCCGCCTCCACCTGCCGCAGCCACGGCAGCGCCCGGCACCGCCGGAACAGCCGGGCCGACTCGTCGTACGACGTCGGACCGGGCCGCCGGGTCCGCAGCTGGGCCAGCGCGAAGGCGGCGCGGGCCTCCTCCAGGCCGTAGCCCAGTTTCGCGAGACGATCCTGCACCGAGGTCAACCGGTCCAGCGCGGCCTCGTGTTCACCCTGTGCCGCCCGCACCAGCGCCTCGGCCCGGTCCAGTACGGCGAGCACGCTCTCCCGGCCGAGCCGCAGCGCGTTCACCCGCGTCACGTCGATGACGTCCTGCGCCTCCCCGACCTCCCCGATCAGTACGAGGGCCTCGGCGAGGTCGCCCTGCCACCGGCCGCGCGCCGGGTCGGTGATGCCGAGCCCGTGCTCCAGCTCGCGCACCCGGCGCAGCGAGCGGACCGCGCCCTCCGCGTCCCCGGCGACGAGCTGGGCGTACCCGAGGGCGGCCAGGCCCCGGGACTCGTACATCTGGTCGCCGTTCTCCTCGGAGTGGTCGACCGCCTCCCGGGCCAGTTCCAGTGCCCGCTCGACATTGCCCCCCGAGGCCTCCGCGAGGGAGGCCAGCACGGCCGAGGCCACCTCGCCGATCCCGGTGTCGCGGGCCATCATCAGGCTCTCCCGGGCCAGGTCGAGCGCCCGCCCGCAGTGCCCGGAGCGCAGTTCGGTCTCGGCCACCCCGCGCAGGAAGTGCACCTCGCTCTCGACCGAGCCGCGCCGCCGGACCTCCCGCAGCAGCGCGGTGACCGTGGCCCGGGCCTCGGGCAGCTGGTCGCTCATGATCAGCCAGCGGAAGCGGGAGTACCCGGCGCCGTTGTGATGGCAGGAGACGCGCGGGTCCTGGGGCTCCTTGAGGGCGCGCTTGATGGTCGCGGGGGCGTCCGGGTGGCCCATCAGGGTCTCGATCTGGGCCTGGAAGGACAGCGCCATCAGTTCGTTGTACCGGTCGCCGCCCTGCGCGGCCAGCGCCGCCGAGCGCGCGGCCTCCCCGCGGGCCTCGTCGAAGTCGCCCTCGACCAGCAGGGCGCGCCAGGCCAGCTGGTAGCGGATCAGGGCCAGCAGCCCGGGGTCGTCGCCCGCGTCGGCCAGCGCCTGCGGGAAGACCGCGTCGACCTCCGTCATGGCATGGCCCGCGGTGTCGATCACGATGATCCAGGCCCGCACCCGGTCCGCGGGCACCGTGGCCCGGGTCAGCACGTCCCGGGCGATGTCCCGGGCGAGGTCCAGCTCGCCGGCGGTGATCGCGTCCTCGGCCGCGGTGAGCCGCCGTACGTCAGGGGCGGGCACGCTGTCCGCCGGGGTGTGCCGGGCCGACAGCAGCCCGAGCGAGGCGGCCATCGAGGGGGCGCCCCGGTCCCGGGCCAGGGCCGCGGCCTCGGCGAGCCGGGCGGCCACCTCCGGGTCGGTGCCGTTGGTGGCGAGCGCCAGGTGACGGGCCCGCTCGATCGGGTCGGAGGCCGCCGTGGACAGCGCCCGGTGCGCCTCCCGCCGGTCCTGCGCGGGCGCCTCCGCGTACAGCGCGGCGGAGATCAGCGGATGCGCGAAGCGTACGGCGGGACCCTCGGCCTCCGTCGCGAGCAGCCCCAGCGCCGCCGCCTGGGCCATCTCGGCCTCGGCGTCCCCGCGCCCCGCCGCGTGCAGCAGGGCCGGGGTGGGACGGGCGCCCGCGCTCGCCACCAGCAGGGTGCGGCGGGCCTGGGCGGAGAGCATCTCCAGGCGGCTCAGCACCAGGGCCCGGAGCGAGGTGGGCACCGGCAGCGGGTCGCCGGGGCGGGGCGGGACCGGGCTCTCGGTGAGCGCGCGGCCGAGCTCCAGGGCGTAGAACGGGTTGCCGCCGCTGGTGCGGTGGATGTCGCGGACGGTGGAGCGCTGAAGGCCGGTGTAGCCGCGGTGGTCCAGCAGTGCGGCCACCTGGGCGCGGGTGAGCGGGTTGAAGCGGACGGCGAGGGTGTCCGGGGGCAACGCGCGTAGATGACGGTCGTACTCGGGACCGTCGGTCCGGACCGCGCACAGCATCCGCACAGGGATGTCGCCGAGCCTGCGCGCGGCGAAACCGAGCAGCTCCAGGCTGGCGGGATCCAGCCACTGCATGTCGTCGGCGACGATCAGGACGGGTCCCTCGGCGGCGAGGGCGCGCAGCGCGGACAGCACGGCCAGGCGCAGGGCGAGGCCGTCGCGCTGGAGGGTGGACTCGCCGCGGCCGGTCAGGGCCGACTCCAGGGCGGTGCGCTGGGCGGCGGGCAGCTTGTCGGAGATGTCGTCCAGGACCAGGCCGAAGAGGTCGGCGAGGGCGAGGAAGGGCAGGTGGGACTCGGACTCGGTGGCCGAGCAGCGCAGCACGGTGCGGGCCGCGTCGCCGCACTCCGCGGCCAGCGCCCGCAGGACGGTCGACTTCCCGATGCCGGCCGGGCCGTGCAGCAGCACGCTGCCGCCCCGGGTCAGCTGCTCACGGGCCTGGACGAACAGATCGTCCCGTCCGATCACCAGGTCGGGGCGGCATCTCGCAGGCTCCTGGAAGTCGCGTGGCACGGTCACCGCTCCCCTCCCTGTGCGTGTCCTGGCCAATATTAGGCAAGGTGCTGCGAAATTCGGCGGGAAGATGCGGTGAGGGAGATAACAACCGGTTACGTATCAAGAAATTCAAAGCGCCCGCGGCTGAATGAAATGTCTACGATCGCTACGGCAGCAGCCCCGCCCGGCGCGCGGCCGCGACCGCCTCGCCCCGGGTCCCGGCGCCCAGCTTCCGCATCGCCGACCGCAGGTACGCCTTGACCGTCTCGGCGGTCACTCCCAGCCGCCCGGCCGCCGCGGCGTTCGTCGCACCGACCGCCACGCAGGCCAGGACGTCCAGCTCACGCGGTGCCAGAGCGACCGCCGCCGGCCGGGCGGGCGCCGGGCTCAGCAGGGCGCACGCGTCCAGCAGCTCGGTCCGGAGCGCGGGGTCGGTGATCCGCGGGGCCAGCGCCCGCAGGGCCGCGTGCGCCTCCCGGACCTGCTCCCAGCCCGAGCTGTCGCCCGGCGGCGGCTCGGCCCGCGCCGCCGCCAGCACGTCCCGCGCCCCGTCGCCCGCGACCAGCGCCTGCTCGACGTCCCGCGCCGCGTCCACCGCCGCCGTCAGCGTGCGGTCACCCAGCGGCCGGGCGTCCCGCAGGGCGCCGTAGAGCACCCCGCGCACCCGGCGCCGTACCACCACCGGCACGGCCAGCACCGCGCGCAGGCCCTCGGCGGCGACGGCGGCGTCGTACTCGTGGCTGATCTGGCGGGAGACGGAGTAGTCCGCGACGGCGCAGGGGCGGGCCAGCGCGACCGTCTTGCCGCCGAGGCCGTTGCCGGAGGTCACCGCGAGGGAGAGGAGCGAGGTGGTGGCGGTACCGCTCAGCTCGCTGATCCGGATCCGCGGCCGCCCGGGTTCCACCAGGCCGCCGAAGGCGACCGGCAGGCCCGTCGTGCGCCGCAGCCGTACGAGTGCACGCCGGATCTCCACCGCACCGGCCGCGTCCGCTGTCACCTGTTCGTCCCTCCACCGCGGCACACACCCCCGTTCGGGGGTAGTGAGACCCGCATCACGGATTACACGATGGAAGAGAGCCGCCCGGCAATGGTCCGGTACGAGGAGGACACCAAGATGACGGCCACAGAGGACTTCCGCGGGGCGCGGGACTTCCTGCTCCGGCACCGCGAGGACTACGCCGCCGCGTACGAGGGCTTCGCCTGGCCCCGCCCGCGGCACTTCAACTGGGCGCTCGACTGGTTCGACGTCATCGCCCGGGACAACGACCGCACCGCCCTGCACATCGTCGAGGAGGACGGCGGCGAGGTCCGGCTCTCCTTCGCCGAGATGGCCGAGCGCTCCGACCGGGTCGCCAACCTGCTGCGCGAGCGCGGGGTGGAGGCCGAGGACCGGATCCTGGTCATGCTGGGCAACCAGACCGAGCTGTGGGAGACCGCGCTGGCCGCCATGAAGCTGCGGGCCGTCGTCATCCCCGCGACCCCGCTGCTCGGCCCCGCCGACCTGCGCGACCGTGTCGAGCGCGGCCGGGTGCGGCATGTGCTGGTACGGGCCGAGGACACCGGCAAGTTCGACGACGTGCCCGGCGACTACACCCGCATCGCGGTGGGCGGCGTACCGGAGGGCTGGCAGCCGTACGAGGACGCCTACGCCGCCTCCGCGGAGTTCCTGCCCGACGGCCCGACCCTCGCCGACGACCCGCTGATGCTCTACTTCACCTCCGGGACCACCGCCCGGCCCAAGCTCGTCGAGCACACCCACACCTCGTACCCGATCGGGCACCTGGCGACCATGTACTGGATCGGGCTCAGGCCCGGTGACGTGCACCTCAACATCTCCTCGCCCGGCTGGGCCAAGCACGCCTGGTCCAATCTGTTCGCGCCGTGGAACGCGGAGGCGACCGTCTTCATCCACAACTACACGCGCTTCGACGCGGCCCGTCTGATGGCCGAGATGGACCGGGCGGGCGTCACCACCTTCTGCGCCCCGCCGACCGTGTGGCGCATGCTCATCCAGGCCGACCTGACCCAGCTGCGCACCCCGCCGCGCGAGGTGGTCGCGGCAGGCGAGCCCCTGAACCCCGAGGTCATCGAGCAGGTCCGGCGGGCCTGGGGGATCACCATCCGGGACGGCTTCGGGCAGACCGAGACCGCCGTGCAGGTCTCCAACAGTCCCGGGCAGGTGCTGAAGACCGGCTCCATGGGCCGCCCCAGCCCCGGCTACCAGGTGGAGCTGCTCGACCCGGTCTCCGGCGCGCCCGGCGCGGCCGAGGGCGAGATCGCGCTGGACCTGTCGGCCCGTCCGGTCGGCCTGATGACCGGCTACCACGGCGACCCCGACCGTACGGCGGAGGCGATGGCCGGCGGTTACTACCGGACCGGCGACGTCGCGTCCCGGGACGAGGACGGCTACCTGACCTACATCGGCCGCAGCGACGACGTCTTCAAGGCCTCCGACTACAAGATCAGCCCCTTCGAGCTGGAGAGCGCCCTGCTGGAGCACGAGGCGGTGGCCGAGGCGGCCGTCGTGCCCGCGCCGGACGAGCTGCGGCTCGCGGTCCCGAAGGCGTACGTGGTGCTGGCGGAGGGCTGGGAGCCAGGCCCCGACACGGCCAAGGTGCTCTTCGAGCACTCCCGGCAGACGCTGGCGCCCTACAAGCGCATCCGGCGGCTGGAGTTCGGGGAGCTGCCCAAGACGGTGTCCGGCAAGATCCGCCGGATCGAGCTGCGGGAGGCCACGGCGGCAGGCTCGGACGCTGAGTACCGCGAGGAGGACTTCCGGTGAACTCCTACACGCACGGCGTGAGCACGACGGCGCTGCTCGGCGACACCATCGGCGCCAACCTCGACCGGGCCGTGGCCACCTGGCCGGATCGCGAGGCGCTGGTCGACGTGCCGTCCGGACGGCGCTGGACCTACGCCCAATTCGGCGCCGACGTCGACGAGTTGGCGCGAGCGCTGCTCGGCGCCGGGGTCGTGAAGGGCGACCGGGTGGGCATCTGGGCCATCAACTGTCCCGAGTGGACGCTCGTCCAGTACGCCACCGCCCGCATCGGCGCGATCATGGTCAACATCAACCCGGCGTACCGCACCCACGAGGTGGAGTACGTCCTCGACCAGGCGGGCATCTCGCTGCTGTTCGCCTCGCTGAGCCACAAGAGCAGTGACTACCGGGCGATGGTCGACGAAGTGCGGGGCCGGTGCCGCCAGTTGAGGGAGGTGGTGTACATCGGCGACCCGAGCTGGGGGGAGTTGCTGGGACGGGCGGTGCCGGACCCTCAGTACCCGGAGCTGTCCTGCGACGACCCGATCAACATCCAGTACACCTCGGGCACGACGGGCTTCCCCAAGGGGGCCACGCTCTCCCACCACAACATCCTCAACAACGGTTACTTCGTGGGGGAGTTGATCGCCTACACCGAGCAGGACCGGATCTGCGTCCCGGTGCCGTTCTACCACTGCTTCGGCATGGTGATGGGCAACCTGGCGGCGACCTCGCACGGCGCGTGCATGGTCATCCCGGCCCCGTCCTTCGACCCGGCGGCGACCCTGCGCGCGGTCCAGCAGGAGCGCTGCACCTCGCTCTACGGCGTCCCGACCATGTTCATCGCCGAGCTGAACCTCCCCGACTTCGCGAGCTACGACCTGTCCTCCCTGCGCACCGGGATCATGGCGGGCTCGCCGTGCCCGGTGGAGGTGATGAAGCGGGTGGTCGCCGAGATGCACATGGCCGAGGTGTCCATCTGCTACGGCATGACGGAGACCTCCCCGGTCTCGCTCCAGACCCGCAGGGACGACGACCTGGAGCACCGCACCGGCACGGTCGGCCGCGTCCTGCCGCACATCGAGGTCAAGGTCGTCGACCCGGCGACCGGGGTGACCCAACCCCGGGGCACCGCGGGGGAGTTGTGCACCCGCGGCTACAGCGTGATGCTCGGCTACTGGGACGAGCCCGAGAAGACCGCGGAGGCCGTCGACGCCGGGCGCTGGATGCACACCGGTGACCTGGCGATGATGCGCGAGGACGGCTACGTCGAGATCGTCGGACGCATCAAGGACATGATCATCCGGGGTGGCGAGAACATCTACCCGCGCGAGATCGAGGAGTTCCTCTACGGCCACCCGAAGATCGCGGACGTCCAGGTCGTCGGGGTCCCCCATGAGCGCTACGGCGAGGAGGTGCTGGCCTGCGTGATCCCCCGCGACCCGGCCACGCCACCGAGCCTGGAGGAACTGCGCGCCTTCTGCGACGGGCGGCTGGCCCACTACAAGATCCCGAGCCGACTGCGGATCCTGGACGCCTTTCCTATGACGGTGTCGGGGAAGGTGCGGAAGGTGGAGCTGCGGGAGGCGTATGCGGAGGGGTAGGGGGGTGGCGGGTTCGTCGGCCGGTGGGGGAGGGGGCTGGTCGCGGCGCATGCGGACGCGGGGGCGACAAGTGCCGCCGAGGAACCCCGGAAGCCGAGGTGCTTGTAGTACGGGGCTCTCAGGGGACCTCGGCGGAGGTGGTCAGGGTGGGGCCGGTAGGGCCTTCTTCCTGGTGAGGAGGGCCCGGCTCAGCCGGCGGTGCGGGAGGCGGGGGTGCATCGAGGCCTGTTCGGTGTGCAGGTCGCCGTCGACGGGCTCGGCAATCAGGCGGGCGACCGGCCTGTCCCGCTCGTCGGCGGCGACCCAGGGGCGGCCGGACGGGCGGTGGCGTTCCGGCGCTTCCGGGGCGGACGGCTTGTCGGCGATCGCCGTCATGCGCAGGGCGCGGAAACCGGCTCCCGTCGCGCGCTCGAGGTGCTGGAGCCCCGGGAGGTCGGCGGCGGTGGCGGGACGGATGCGCAGGGGGGCGAGGCTCGGGCACCGGTCGCCTTCCGCGCGGCCGGGATTCCCGGGTCAGGTGTCGCCCAGTTCGTCGGCGAGGCTGTTCACCGGCTGTGGGGTGCCCGTCAGGTCCAGCACGAACAGGGGGACGCCCAGGGCGTCGGCGCGGGTGCGGGCCTCGGTGGTGTAGCCGGCCAGGGAGAAGTAGACGCAGTGCGCGGACTCCGTCATGGCCGTCAGCCACAGACACTCCACGTCCCGCAGTGAGGCGGGCCGCACGGTCGGGTCCACCTGGGCCAGCAGACCCCGCGCGGCGAGCCCGATCCCGGACGGCGGCCGCTGGTCGGCCCGCCGGATGTCCTGGTAACCGAGCCACCGCAGATACAGCGCGGCCACGGTCACCGCGTCGCGCGCGGTGCGGATCGTGATGGGCTGGAAGGCGCGGCGTGGGGGAGTGGGGGAGGGAGGCTCGGCGGGCGTGGGTGGGGCGGCGGAGGCGGTGCCGGCGGTGTTGTCGGCGGAGGCGGGCGGTTCGGCGGTGGCGCTGGTGCCGGGGGGCGCGGGCGCGTCGGCGGAGGCGGTGATGTCGGCGGAGCCGCCCGTCTCCACCGCGGAGCTGCCTGTCCTGCCTGCGGGGCTGCCCGCTTCGCCGGCCGAGCCGCCCGTCTCGTCCATGGGGCCGCCCACCTCGCCTGCGGAGGTCGTCGTCCCGCCGGCGGAGCCGCCCGCCGCCGCCGCGGAGCCGCCCGCTTCGCCGGCCGAGCCGCCCGTTTCGTCCATGGGGCCGTCCACCTCGCCTGCGGAGGTCGTCGTCCCGCCGGCGGAGCCGCCCGTCTGCACCGCGGAGCCGCCCGCCTCCACCGCGGAGCTGCCTGTCCTGCCTGCGGAGCCGCCCGCTTCGCCGGCCGAGCCGCCTGTCTCGACAATGGGGCTGCCCGCCCTGCCCGCGGACGTGGCCGAACCGTCGGTGCTGGTCCGCCCCGGCGTGGATCGTGACGGGCGGTCTTCCGGGCTCTCCGTCACCGGAATGCGCAGGACCGTCCCGCAGGCGCAGCCCAGTTCCGGATGGGGCCACTCCGTCCGGCGGCCGCAGAGCGCGCACGCGACGGTGACCCAGGCCTCCTCCCACACCTGATGCCTGACCGCCCGCGCCCCGGCACCCGGCTCCAGCGGCGGTGACACCGGGGCGCCGCACGCGCACGGGTACGTCGGCGCCGCGTAGAGGTGCTCGCGCCGGCAGACCGGACAGCGCACCGGCACGCTTTCGGACATGGCCACATCGTCCTCCAGGACGTGTCCCGTTGTCCGCCCCTTGACGGTCTTCCCCCACCGACCTACATTGCTTCCAGATAGTAGAAAACAGTTTCCGTATTGCGGAAGTGCTCACCGCGGGGCGCGACGGGAGTACGCATCCGACAGCCGACACAGTTGAAGCAGTCGAAGCAGGAGTACTCGATGGCTCGAATGACCGCTGCCCGCGCGGCAGTTGAGATCCTCAAACGCGAAGGTGTCACGGACGCGTTCGGCGTGCCCGGCGCGGCGATCAACCCCTTCTACGCCGCGCTCAAGGCCTCCGGGGGCATCCACCACACCCTCGCCCGCCATGTCGAGGGCGCCTCGCACATGGCGGAGGGGTACACGAGGACCCACCCGGGCAACATCGGTGTCTGCATCGGCACGTCCGGCCCCGCCGGCACCGACATGATCACCGGGCTGTACTCCGCCACCGGCGACTCCGTTCCGATCCTGTGCATCACGGGCCAGGCCCCGACCGCCGTGATCCACAAGGAGGACTTCCAGGCCGTCGACATCGCGTCCATCGCGGGCCCGGTGACGAAGATGGCCGTCACCGTCCTGGAGGCCGCCCAGGTCCCCGGCGTCTTCCAGCAGGCCTTCCACCTCATGCGCTCCGGCCGCCCGGGCCCGGTCCTGATCGACCTGCCGATCGACGTCCAGCTGACCGAGATCGAGTTCGACCCGGAGACGTACGAGCCCCTCCCGGTCTACAAGCCGGCCGCGAGCCGCGCGCAGATCGAGAAGGCGATCGGGATGCTGAACGCCTCCGAACGCCCGCTGATCGTCGCCGGCGGCGGTGTCATCAACGCCGACGCGGCCGAACTCCTGGTCGAGTTCGCCGAGTTGACCGGCACCCCGGTCGTCCCGACCCTGATGGGCTGGGGCGTCCTGCCCGACGACCACGAGCTGAACGCCGGCATGGTCGGCCTTCAGACCTCCCACCGCTACGGCAACGCCACCTTCCTGGAGTCCGACTTCGTCCTCGGCATCGGCAACCGCTGGGCCAACCGCCATACCGGCAAACTGGACGTCTACACGGCGGGCCGGACGTTCGTCCACGTCGACGTCGAGCCCACCCAGATCGGCCGGATCTTCGCCCCGGACTACGGCATCGCCTCCGACGCGAAGGCGGCCCTGGCCCTCTTCGTCGAGGTGGCACGGGAGTTGAAGGCCGCGGGCCGGCTCCCTGACCGCGGCGCCTGGGCCGCCGCCGCGCAGGAGAAGAAGGCCACCCTCCAGCGCCGTACCCACTTCGACGACATCCCCATCAAGCCCCAGCGCGTCTACGAGGAGATGAACAAGGCCTTCGGCCCGGAGACCCGGTACGTCTCCACCATCGGCCTCTCCCAGATCGCCGGCGCCCAGATGCTGCACGTCTTCCGGCCGCGGCACTGGATCAACTGCGGCCAGGCGGGCCCCCTCGGCTGGACGATCCCGGCCGCGCTGGGCGTCGCCAAGGCCGACCCGGAGGCACAGGTCGTGGCGCTCTCCGGCGACTACGACTTCCAGTTCATGATCGAGGAGCTGGCCGTCGGGGCGCAGCACCGGATCCCGTACATCCACGTCCTGGTCAACAACTCCTACCTGGGCCTGATCCGCCAGGCCCAGCGCGCCTTCGACATCGACTTCCAGGTCAACCTGGAGTTCGAGAACGTCAACTCCCCTGAGCTCGGCGTCTACGGCGTCGACCACGTCAAGGTCGCCGAGGGCCTCGGCTGCAAGGCGATCCGGGTGACGGACCCGGCGGAGCTGGGGGCCGCGCTGGAACAGGCGAAGAAGCTCGCCGCGCAGTTCCAGGTGCCGGTGGTCGTCGAGGCGATCCTGGAGCGGGTCACCAACATCTCGATGTCCACGACCAACGACATAGGGAACGTGGTGGAGTTCGAGGAGATCGCGACGGAGCCGGCGCACGCGCCGACGTCGATCAGGACGCTCAAGGTCTGACACCGGGCACAGCTGAAGGGCGGTCCCACCGTGATGGTCGGACCGCCCTTTCCCGTGCCCGGCTCCCCCGAGGCCGTCCCCCGTCGTGTGGCCCGCCGCCCCCGTGCCGGCGGGCCTCACGTGAAGAGAATGTGCCCGCGGCAGGGTCGTGTTGAAGCCCCTGGACCGAGGTTCAGAGGTTGATTTGAGGATTCCGTAGCCGGGCTACGACCGGTGCCGTACGCCGCCTCACTCCTCATGGTGCTCGGACAGCCCCGGCCAGTCCTCCGGACCGCCGCCCTGCCACTCCACGATCTCCTCGTCCTCGACCTCGATCCGGTCGAGGTCGGCGAGCCGGAGCAGTTCGACGACGTCGTCCAGATGGGAGGCCACGCCGAGGTTGTCATCGTCCACGGTGACCCGCCGCGACCCGTCCAGTGCCGGGGCGTGCACCACGACATGCGGATGTTCTGCCATGCCCTCAGCCTCCTGCGATCGGCTCGTGTCCGCACCCGGAGGACGCGGCACCCCGGAACGCGGAGAAGCGCAGGACCCGGAAAAATCCGTGTCCTGCGCTCCATCCTGCCCTGCCGGGACCGCGGCGGTGGCGACGGAGCCGGTGCGCACCCCTTCCCTCAGGTCGAAGAAGGGGGGCCCGGCGCCTTCACCACCGCACTGGCTCGCACACCGCCGCGGTCCGTTCCCTGCCCCGCCCGCCACCGGGCGACCACCCCTCATCCGGGTCGCCGGTGCGTCGGGGCAGGGAGTCTCACAGGAGTTGGTACCGGGCGGCGCCACCGCCTGGGCGCGACAGGACAGATGTCGGCGGGGGCGCCGCCCGGGGTCTTCGGGGTGTCAGACCTGGGCCCCGGACAGCCGCTCCACGGCCCGCAGCAGCGCCGAGTGGTCCAGGCCCCCGTCGCCCTGCGCACGCAGGCTCGCGACCAGCTGGGCGACCACGGCGCCGACCGGCAGGGCCGCGCCGACGTTGCGGGCGGCGTCGGTGACGATGCCCATGTCCTTGTGGTGCAGGTCGATCCGGAAGCCCGGCTTGAAGTCGCGCTGGAGGAAGTTGTCCTTCTTGCGCGTCAGCACGGTCGAGCCGGCCAGGCCGCCGTTCAGGACGTCCAGCGCGGCCTTGAGGTTCACGCCCGACTTCTCCAGGAAGACCACGGCCTCGGCGCACGCCTGGATGTTCACGGCGACGATCAGCTGGTTCGCGGCCTTCACGGTCTGCCCCGAGCCGTGCGGACCGCACAGCACGATGGTCTTGCCCAGCGCCTCGAAGACCGGCTCGGCCTCGTCGAAGTCGGCCTGCTCACCGCCGACCATGATGGACAGCACGGCCTCGATCGCTCCGGCCTCACCGCCGGACACCGGCGCGTCCAGGACCCGGATGCCCTTGTCGGCGGCGGCCTTCGCGAGGTCCACCGAGGTCTGCGGGGTGATCGAGGACATGTCGATCAGCAGGGCGCCGGAGCGGGCGTGGGCCAGGATGCCCTCGGGGCCGTACGCGATGGCCTCGACCTGCGGGGACGCGGGCACCATCGTGATGATCACGTCGGCGTCGCGCACGGCCTCGGCGATCGAGGCGGCCGCGGTGCCACCGGCGGCGGCCAGCCGGTCCAGCTTGTCCTGCTCCAGGGTGTAGCCGGTGACGTCGTAACCCGCCTTGACCAGGTTCTCGGACATGGGGGAGCCCATGATGCCGAGGCCGATCCAGGCGATCTTGGGGAGACTGCTCATGTCGGGGGTGCCTCTCGGTGTGTAAGTGGGGTCAGCGGGCGAGCCAGTCGAAGGCCTCGGCACTCGGGCGGTCGCCGGGCTTGTACTCCAGGCCGACCCAGCCGTCGTAACCGGCCTTGGTCAGCAGGCCCAGCAGCTCCTCCAGCGGCAGCGTCCCGGTGCCCGGAGCGCCCCGGCCCGGGTTGTCGGCGATCTGGACATGCCCGGTCTTCGGGGTGAACTCCTCGATCACCGCCGGGAGATCCTCGCCGTTCATGGACAGGTGGTAGAGGTCCATGAGGAAGCGGGCGTTGCCGAGGCCACTGGCCGCGTTGACCTTGTCGACGATCCCGACCGCGGCCGGCGCGCTCACCAGCGGGTACCGCGGCGACTCGGGCTTGTTGAGGGCCTCGATCAGGAGGATCGCGCCGATCCGGTCGGCCGCGCGGGCCGCGAGGACCAGGTTCTCCAGGGCCAGCGCGTCCTGCTCGGCCGGGTCCACGCCGTCGACGCGGTTGCCGTACAGGGCGTTGAGCGCCGTCGCGCCCAGCGATCCGGCGAAGTCGGCGGCCACGTCGATGTTGGCCCGGAACCGTTCCGACTCCTCGCCCGGGATCGACAGGGCGCCGCGGTCGGGGCCCGGCAGCTCGCCGGCGTAGAAGTTCAGGCCCGTCAGCTGGACGCCCGCGTCCTCGATCGCCTGCTTCAGGGCATCGAGCTCGGACCGCTCGGGGGTGGGGGTGTCGATCCAGGGCCACCACAGCTCGACCGCGGTGAAGCCGGCCGCGGCGGCTGCCGCGGGGCGCTCCAGGAGCGGGAGTTCCGTGAAGAGGATCGACAGGTTGACGTTGAAGCGCTGCTCTGCGAATCCCATGGACCCGGCGCTCCCTTCCGTGTCGAGTATTTCCGTAATGCGGAAGTTAGTTTCTGCTTATTGGAAGATTGCCGTCGCGTCGAAGGGGTTGTCAAGAGGGCCCGGCGGAAAACCGCACCGCGGGTTAGGTTGTGCGCGTGCGATTGAGAGTGGAGTTCACGACCGAGCCCTTCGACCTCGACGAGGCGCCGGCGCACGCGCTGGTGGCCCGCGAGGTCATCGAGGCGGCCGAGCTGGACGCGGTGGACGTCGGCCCGTTCGGCAACACCGCCGAGGGCGGCGCCGACGAGGTGCTCGGTGCCGTGGACGCCCTGCTGCGCAGGACCCTGGCCGCCGGCGCCACCCGGATCTCGCTCCAGGTCAACGTGGTCGGGGAAGGGGAGGCGTGAGCGCCGACGAGCCGTTCATCACTGCGGTCAAGCCGCTGGTCGACGCCATGGGCGGCGAGCTGCTCCCGCCGGACGAGGCCGGCCCCGACGACGTCGTGCTCTCCTGGGAGGGCGCCGACGTCGTCGCCGTACGGCTGCCGCAGCTCGCGGACTCCCTCGATCACATCCTGGCCGCCATGGAGCGCAAGCGGGGCATGCCGCTCGCCGACCTCGACCGCAAGGCCAAGCAGGAGGTCGTACGGACACTGGAGGCGCGCGGCGCCTTCTCCGTGCGGCACGGCGTGGAGACCGTGGCGAGCGCGCTCGGGGTCAGCCGCTTCACCGTCTACAACTACCTGAACCGGGACAAGTCGTAGGCAACACGGCCGTGCGGGTTTCGTCACCCCGAATTTTCAACAAAGTGTTGACGTGATGTCGCGTCGGGGCGTTAGCTGACTCCCGTGACTTCGACTTCCACGCCCCCCGGCCTGGCCCGGTTCAACGCCCTGGAGGAGCGCACGGCCCACGCCGTCCTCCTGGAGGCGTGCGCCTCCACGGCGTGGGCTCGGCGTCTGCTCGCCGCCCGCCCCTACGCGACCGCGGACGACCTGTACGCCACCAGCGACGCCGCCATGGCCGAGCTGACCGCCGACGACCTCGGCGAGGCGATGGCCGGGCACCCGCCGATCGGCCGCCCCAAGCCCGGCGACCCGACCTCCGCCCGGGAGCAGTCCGGCATGGCCTCGGCCGACGACGAGCTCAAGGCCGAGATGCTCGAACTGAACCTGGCCTACCAGGAGCGGTTCGGCCATGTCTTCCTGATCTGCGCGACCGGCCGCAGCGCCGAGCAGATGCGGGACGCGGTCAGGGAGCGGATCGGCAACGCGCCGGAGCGGGAACGCGAGATCGTCCGCACCGAGCTGGGCAAGATCAACCGCATCCGGCTCGCCCGCGTTGTCGCGGAAGACTGAAGAGGACGCCTGACCATGAGCACCAGCACCACCGCCTCCGTGTCCACGCACATCCTGGACACCAGCGTCGGCCGCCCCGCCGAGGGTGTCGCCGTCCGGCTCTCCGCCCGATCGGGGCGCGACGCGGACTGGCAGGCACTCGGCGGCTCCGCGACCGACGCGGACGGGCGGTGCAAGGACCTGCCGGCGCTGCCGGAGGGGACCCGTCACGTGCGGCTCGACTTCGAGGTCGAACCGTACTTCTTGAAGAAGCAAGCCGATGCGCAGCAGGACGCCCCCGCGAATCGGGACAGCGGCACCGGAGTGTTCTTCCCGGAGGTGGCGATCACGTTCGCCGTCGTGCCCGGCGAGCACTACCACGTACCGCTGCTGCTCAACCCGTTCGGCTACTCCGTATACCGAGGGAGCTAGCTATGCCCATTCTTGGACCGAACCAGTACGGCAAGGCCGAGAACCGAGTCGTCAGGATCACGCGGGACGGCGCCACCCACCACATCAAGGACCTCAACGTCTCGGTGTCGCTGAGCGGCGACATGGACGACGTCCACTACTCCGGCTCCAACGCCAACGTCCTGCCGACCGACACCACCAAGAACACGGTGTACGCCTTCGCCAAGGAACACGGCATCGAGTCCGCCGAGCAGTTCGGCATCCACCTCGCCCGGCACTTCGTCACCTCCCAGGAGCCCATCCACCGGGCCCGCATCCGCATCGAGGAGTACACCTGGGAGCGGATCGAGGTGCCGGGGGAGGCCAGGCACTCCTTCGTGCGCAAGGGCCAGGAGACCCGGCTCGCGCAGATCACCTACGACGGCTCGTCGTGGGAGGTCGTCTCCGGCCTCAAGGACCTGACCGTGCTGAACTCGACCGACTCCGAGTTCTGGGGCTACGTCAAGGACAAGTACACGACCCTGCCCGAGGCGTACGACCGCATCCTGGCCACCGAGGTCTCCGGCCGCTGGCGCTTCAACTGGACCGACGACACCGAGGACATGCCCGACTGGGACACGTCCTACGAGCAGACCAAGCAGCACATGCTCCGGGCCTTCGCCGAGACCTACTCGCTCTCGCTCCAGCAGACCCTCTACCAGATGGGCTCGCGGATCATCGAGAACCGCGACGAGATCGACGAGGTCCGCTTCTCGCTGCCCAACAAGCACCATTTCCTTGTGGACTTGGCGCCCTTCGGCCTCAAGAACGACAACGAGGTGTACTTCGCCGCCGACCGGCCCTACGGCCTGATCGAGGCGACTGTCCTCAGGGACGGGCGCGAGGCGAAGATCCCGGCTGACCTCACCAACCTCTGAAGGACCCACCATGGCAGCCGCTGAGCGCATCGTCATCGAGAACTGTTCCATCGCCACCGTCGACGCCCGGGACACCGAGTACGCCTCCGGCCATGTCGTCATCGCCGGCAACCGCATCGAGTCGCTCGGCGCGGGCCCGGCCCCCGAGGGCCTCCAGGACGTCGTACGGCGTATCGACGCCACCGGCCACCTCGTGACCCCCGGCCTGGTCAACACCCACCACCACTACTACCAGTGGATCACCCGGGGCCTGGCCACCGACCACAACCTCTTCAACTGGCTCGTCGCGCTGTACCCGACCTGGGCGCGCATCGACGAGCAGATGGTCTACGCGGCGGCCCAGGGGTCGCTCGCGATGATGGCCCGCGGCGGTGTCACGACCGCGATGGACCATCACTACGTCTTCCCGGCCGGCTCCGGCGACCTGTCCGGCGCGATCATCCGCGCGGCCCGCGAGACGGGCGTCCGCTTCACCCTCGCCCGCGGCTCCATGGACCGCAGCGAGAAGGACGGCGGTCTGCCCCCGGACTTCGCCGTGGAGACCCTCGAAGGCGCCCTCGCCGCGACCGAGGCCACCGTCAAGGAACACCACGACTCCTCCTTCGACGCCATGACCCAGGTCGCCGTCGCGCCCTGCTCGCCGTTCTCCGTCTCCACCGAACTCCTGCGGGAGGGCGCCGAGTTGGCCCGCCGCCTCGGGGTGCGGCTGCACACCCACGGCTCGGAGACCGTCGAGGAGGAGCAGTTCTGCAAGGAACTGTTCGGCATGGGCCCGACCGACTACTTCGAGTCCACCGGCTGGCTCGGCGAGGACGTGTGGATGGCGCACTGCGTCCACATGAACGACTCCGACATCGCGGCCTTCGCCCGGACGAGGACCGGTGTGGCCCACTGCCCCTCGTCAAATGCCCGACTGGCGGCGGGAATCGCCCGCGTCCCCGACATGCTCGCGGCCGGCGTCCCGGTCGGCCTCGGCGTCGACGGCACGGCCTCCAACGAGTCCGGGGAACTGCACACCGAGCTGCGCAACGCGCTGCTCATCAACCGGCTCGGCGCGCACCGCGAAGCGGCGCTCAACGCCCGCCAGGCCCTGCGCCTCGGCACCTACGGCGGCGCCCAGGTCCTCGGCCGCGCGGCCGAGACCGGCTCCCTGGAGGCGGGCAAGCTCGCCGACCTGGTGCTGTGGAAGCTCGACACCCTCGCCCACGCCTCGATCGCCGATCCGGTGACCGCGCTGGTCTTCGGCGCGGCGGCCCCGGTCACGGCCTCCTTCGTGAACGGCCGTCAGATCGTCGAGAACGGCCGCCTGTTGCACGTCGACGAGGACGCCGTCGCCCGCTCCACGCGGGAACAGGCCCAGCGGCTCGCGCGGATTGCCGCGCAGGGCTGAGCAGTTCACCCGAACCCCGGCCGAGAGGGACGGCTCTCGGCCGGCAGCCGTGGACCCCGGTTCAGGGTTCCACGGCGGCCGTGCCCGGGGCGCGTGTCGGACGCGCGCGCCCCGGAACGGTCCCCGTTCCCTCCCGGGGAACGACCCGTCACGGTCCCGCACGACCACTCGCACCACCTCCATGAAACCCACGTCAGTGCCGACGTGTAACCGCCCGGAGGCGAGCCGCAGTGTCAGTCCACCCCGTCGACGAGAAACTCCCCGCCCTGAAGATGGCGACCACCGGCCTCCAGCACGTGGCCGCGATGTACGCCGGAGTCGTCGCCCCACCCCTGATCGTCGGCGCGGCCATCGGCCTGACCGCCACCGACCTCACCTTCCTGACCGGTGCCTGTCTGTTCACCGCGGGCCTCGCCACCTTCCTCCAGACCCTCGGCGTCTGGCGGATCGGCGCCCGGCTGCCCTTCGTCAACGGCGTCACCTTCGCCGGTGTCGCCCCCATGACCGCCATCGTCGCCGCCACGGACGACAAGGCCGACGCCCTGCCCGTCATCTTCGGCGCGGTGATCGTCGCGGGTCTCCTCGGCTTCCTCGCCGCCCCCTTCTTCGGCAAGGCGATCCGGTTCTTCCCGCCGGTCGTCACCGGGACCGTCATCACCCTGATCGGCGTCTCGCTCCTGCCGGTCGCCTTCGGCTGGGCGCAGGGCACCGACCCCGGTGCCCGGGACTACGGTTCGACGACCAACCTGGGCCTGGCGGCGGCGACCCTGGCGATCGTGCTGCTGCTGCGACGCTTCACCCGCGGCTTCGTCAAGCAAGTGGCCGTACTGCTCGGCCTGGTGGCCGGCACCCTGGTCGCGATCCCCTTCGGAGCAACCGACTTCGGCCCGGTCGCCGACGCGGCCGTCGTCGGCTTCCCGACCCCCTTCCACTTCGGCGCCCCGCAGTTCCAGCTCGCCGCGATCCTCTCGCTGTGCGTGGTCATGGTGGTCTCCATGACCGAATCCACCGCGGACATGCTGGCGCTGGGCGAGATCGTCGAGCGCCCCGCCGACGAGCGGACCATCGTGGCCGGCCTGCGCGCCGACACCCTCGGCTCGGCCCTCAGCCCGCTCTTCAACGGCTTCATGTGCAGCGCCTTCGCCCAGAACATCGGCCTGGTCGCGATGACGAGGATCCGCAGCCGGTACGTCGTCGCCACCGGCGGCGCCTTCCTGGTGCTGATGGGCCTGTGCCCGATGGCCGCCTCGCTCATCGCCGTCGTACCCCGCCCGGTGCTCGGCGGCGCCGGAGTCGTCCTGTTCGGCTCGGTCGCCGCGAGCGGCATCCGGACCCTGGTCGGGGCGGGTCTGGAGAAGGACAACAACGTCCTGATCGTCGCCGTGTCCCTCGCGGTCGGGATCATCCCGATCACCGCGCCGGACTTCTACCACGCCTTCCCCGAGACCGCGAAGATCGTCCTGGACTCGGGGATCTCGACGGGCTGCGTGGCCGCGGTGACGCTGAACCTGGTCTTCAACCACCTCGGCAGGGGCCGGGACGCCGAGGACGTCACCCACCCCATGGAGCCCGTCCCCGCTCAGCCGATCTCGTAACTGTCTCCGTACACCCGCCACTTGAGCGGGGTGTCCAGGTCGAGATTGCCCGCGGCGAGGAACACCCGCTGGGCGGTCTCGACCCGGCTCACGTCATGGTGCGCCGCCTCCCGCCGCATCGCCCGCACGCGCGCGTCCAGGAAGGCGTGCAGATACGCGGTCTGGTCGCCGCCGTCCGCGGGGGTGTCCGCCTTCGCACGGGCCCGGTCGCGGATGCCGCCGAAGCTCAGGGCGTCGCCGCCGGGGCCGTGCATGACCATCGCGTCGTAGTAGATGAACTGCCCGAGCGTGCCGAGGCCGTCCTTCCTGGCGCGGGCGACCGCCGGGTCGAAGTAGCCGCGGTCCCGCTCGTCCCGCTGCGCCCTGCGGAACGCGGACGTCTTCGCCGCGGTCCGCCAGGCCGCCGGGAAGCCCGGGTCGAGCCCCTCGTGCGAGTCGGTGCCGTCCACCGCGCGCAGGGCGGGCAGATAGGGGGCGAGGGGGTTGCCGGGGACCCGGTCCGTGTACAGCTCGACCAGGGCGAGCAGGTCGCTCGTGCCCGAGCAGAACCCGATGATCCCGGCGGTGTAGCCGCGGCCGTCCCCGATGTCCTCGATGTAGCCGTACTGCGCCTTCCAGTCCAGCGAGGAGTTCTCCGCACTGGACACCAGCCGCATCGCGAGGTCCTTCTTCACCGGGTCGTCGAGCCCGTCGGGACCCGCGGCTTCGGCGGCCGGCCACCGGCTGCTCAGCACACCGGCTCCGAGGAGGGCGAGCAGGGTGCGGCGGGCGGCCGCCGCTGTGGACAGGAAGGCCACGTCGTCTCCAAGAGGGGCGGTGTGCAGGCAGGACGTGTCCACGGTAAGCGGGGGGTCGGGGGGTTCGGGGGCGCGAAACGTGCCGGAATTTCCTGGCGGTGGGGGGCGTGTGTCGTTTTTCGGGTGCGGGCCGGTGGGGGCCGATCGCGCAGTTCCCCGCGCCCCCAAAAGGGTGGGTGCAGCTCGGCGGACTGCGACTGGACCCACTCAGGGGCGCGGGGAACTGCGCGACAAGCCCCCACCCACCCGCAGCCGAAACAGGCACCTCAGCCCCGCGAAGCCGACCGCAAGGTCACCGCGGCCAGCGCCAAGGCCGCTCCCGCGACCCCCGCCCCCACCCCGAACGCCAACTGGTACCCCTCCGCCGTCGCCGGCACCAGTTCCGCCCCCCGTCCCAGCAACCCCTCCGTCCGGCTCGCCGCCAGCACCGACAGCACCGCAAGGCCCAGCGAACCACCCACCACCTGCGTGGTGTTGAACAGCCCCGACGCCAGACCCGCGTCCTCCTCCCGGACCCCCGACATGGCCAGCCCCGTCAACGCCGGCATCGCCGCCGCGAACCCGGTGGCCAGCAGGAGCAGCGCCGGAAGGACGTCCGCGAGGTACGACCCGTCGGCCGGGGCGCGACTCAGCAGGGCCATCCCGGCGCAGATGAGGAGGAGCCCGGCCAGCAGCACCCGGTACGCGCCGAACCGGCCGATGGTCCGCGCCGACAGACTCAGCATCAGCACCCCGATCACCACCGGCGCCGGCAGGAACGCCGTGCCGGTGAGCAACTCGCCGAATCCGAGGACGCGTTGGACGTACAGCGCCCCGAGGAACTGGAAGCCGTACATCGTGCCGATCATCAGGATCTGGACGGCGTTCGCGCCCGACAGCAGCCGGGAGCCGAACAGCCGAAGCCGCAGCAGGGGACGCGCGGCCCGGGCCTGGCGCACGGTGAACGCCGTGAACAGGGCGAGGGCGAGGGCGGCCAGGAGGATCGTCGTGGTCGGCTCCCGGTCGCCGGAGCCGACGATCACGTACACCGTGAGCATCAGCGCCCCGGTGACCAGCGCGGCCCCGGGATAATCCGCGCCCCGGCCGAGGCCCTCGCCGTCCTCCGGGGCGAGCACGCGGACGGCCGCCAGCAGGGCGACGAGCCCGATCGGCAGGTTGATCAGGAAGATCCAGTGCCAGTTCAGGGCCTGCGTCAGCGCGCCGCCGAGGAAGGTGCCCAGTGCTCCGCCCGCCGCCCCGACCGCGCTGAACACCGCGATGGCCCGGGCCTGTGCACGCGGCTCGGGGAACAGCGCGACCAGCATGCCGAGCACCACCGCGGAGGTCATCGCCCCGCCCACGCCCTGGAGAGCCCGTGCCGCGATCAGCGTGCTCTGGCCGGTCGCCGTCCCGCACAGCACCGACGCCGCCGTGAACACGGCCAGCCCCGCCACGAACATCCGCTTGCGGCCGACCAGGTCGCCGAGCCGCCCCACCAGCAACAGCAGCCCGCCGAACGGGATCAGATAGGCGTTGACCACCCACGCCAGCCCGGCTCCCGTGAAGCCGAGGTCGCTCTGGACGGCCGGCATCGCGACCGTGACGATGTTGCCGTCCAGGACCGTCATGAGGGTTCCCGCGCACAGGACGACGAGGGCCGTCCAGCGGGAGTACGTTCGTCGCGGTGTGCGCTGCGGGGTGTCGACGATGGCCGTCATGGCGACGGTACCTCCGTGTTCTCCATGGGTTCCGACAAGTGGCCTTGGTGCACGACTTGTAACGGGGAACATCGTCAGTGACCATGGAGAGCGGCGTAAGGAGGCAGTTCGATGTCCCAGAGGAACACCGGTGTTACCACCCAGGTCGTGAACGCGCACGCGTGCCCGGTGCGGGAAGTTCTTGACAGGGTCTCCGGCAAATGGAGCGTGCAGATCCTCGTCGCGGCCGCGCACGGCCCCATCCGCTTCACCGAGCTGGAGCGCGGCATCGAGGGCATCAGCCGCCGGATGCTGACCCTGACCCTGCGCAACCTGGAGCGCGACGGCCTGGTCACCCGCACCGTCCACCCGACGGTCCCGCCCAAGGTGGAGTACGAACTCACCCCGGTGGCACACGAGTTGAACGAGACCCTGCAACGCCTGACCGACTGGGCGGAGCGCAACAGGGTCTACATCGCCGAGGCGCGGGCCAGTTACGACGCCGAGCGGGAACCGGAGCCGGCCTGAGCTACAGCAGGCTCGGGTCGGTGGCCAGCCCCTTGAGGACCTCGCCCGGGTCCGGCACCAGGCGCCGCTCCTTCAGGTCCATCAGCCCGCCGACCGCGGTGATCTCGGCCGCCACGGTGCCGTCCTTCTTCCGGATCGTCTGCCGAATGCGGAACGTCTTGCCCTCGCCCCACTCGAAGCCGCAGCTCACCTCCACCTCGTCACCCGCCAGCAGCTCCCGCAGATAGCGGATGGTGGTCTCCAACGCCACCGGACCCACCCCGCTGCCGATGAGCCCGGCCTGGGTGATCCCGGCTGCCCTGAGCAGCGACCAGCGGGCGTGCTCGGCGTACTGGAGGTACACGCTCTGGTTGAGGTGGCCCTGCACGTCCGTCTCGTACCCGCGGACGGTCACCGGTACGGAAAACGGCTCGCTCACGTCAATCCCCTCTCACGCCACGGCAGTTACCGGAACCGATCCTGACACGTGCCCTCTACACCCGGCATGGGGAGGCCAGCAGATAGCGGGTCCCGATCCGCGGCTGGGTGTACTCGCCGACCTGCCAGCCGGCCTGCTCCAGCGTGCCCGCGCAGGTCCGCAGTGCCTCGCCGTCGGGGGCGTGCACGGCGACGGCCTCCGGCTGGGGAGTGGCCCGCACCCGGTAGCCGGGTGTGCCACCCGCCTCCGGGGGGTGGCCGGCCGCCTCCAGGGCGAGGGCGGCCGCCTGCACGAGGTGGGTGCGCTCCCAGCCGCAGGGCCGGTCCGTGGACCCGTCCGGGTTGGTCATCCGGCGCAGCTCCAGCAGCCCCTGCCAGGCGCTGTGCACCTCGCGCACCCGGGCCGGACCGGCTTCGGCGGGTTCTTCGGTGCCGCCGATGCGGGCGGTGAACACGCCGGAGGCGGAGGCGCCGGGGGTGGGGTCGATGGCGGTCGCCGGATCGAGGGCCTGGGCGGGAGCCTCGGTGATCGTCTCGCGTATGCGGTGTCCGGCCGGGGTCAGGAAGTGGTCGTGCGGCGGGCGGGGGTGGCGGAAGGCGAGACCGCGCTTGACCAGCGCGTCCAGCTGGGACTCCGTGCCCTTGATCCGGCCGGTGACGGGATCGGCGGCGTCGATGACACGCCGCTGGGCGGCGGTGGGCGGTCGTGTCACGGCGTGCTCCTTCCGGGCGACGGGCCGTGCGGATCACCGGCCCCTCGCTTCGAAGGCTACGACGAGGGTCTGACATTCCAGCCGGCGATCACCGGCCGCCCGTGCTCCGTCCCCAGTCGGCACAGGGTTCCCGTGGCCAGCTGGAACAGGGCCCCGGCCGACGGGGGCAGTCCGAGCCGGCGGGCGGTGAGCACGCGCAGGAAGTGTCCGTGCGCGACCAGCACCACACAGCCCTCGGTGTTGGCGTGCGCCGCGTCCACCTTGGCCAGGACGCGGTCCGCGCGCTCGCCGACCTGTTCCGGGCTCTCCCCGGGGTGGTCGGGCGGGCCGGGCGCCACGCCGTCCGTGAACAGGAACCAGTCCGGGCGTTCCCGCTGGATCTCGACGGTCGTGATGCCCTCGTAGCCGCCGTAGTCCCATTCGCGCAGGTCGGGGTCGACATGGAGGTCGTGCAGGCCGATCAGCTCCGCGGTCTCGCGCGCCCGCTGGAGGGGGCTGACGAAGGCGGCGCCGATGCGGTGGGAGCGGATCAGCGGCACCAGGCGGCGCGCCTCCTCCCGGCCGCGCTCGGTCAGCGGTACGTCCGTCCAGCCGGTGTGCCGCCCGGACCGCGACCACTCGGTCTCCCCGTGCCGCACCAGAAAGAGATCACCCACGTCCGCACCTTTCCCAGGCCCCTCCCAGCACCGTGCCACAGCGCCGGGCGCCCCGCAGAACAGCCTGACCGACGATCGCGCTCCAGTCTGCTCCACACGGCCCGCTGCCCTTCCCACCCCGGGGCACCTGTTGCCGAGCAGGACCGCTCGGCGGCTCGCGCCGTGGGCGGTGAGGCGGTGCGGCCGTGTTGCGGTGCGGCCGTCACGGGCTCCGGAAAGCCGGCAGGCTCGGACGGCCCCGTCTCGATCGGTCTTCCCCGCTCGGCCGCGGCCGACTGGTCCCGTCGGCCCCCGGCTCGACTGGTCCCGCTCGGCACGGACCTACCAGGTTCACCACCTGGGCGCCGCTCGACCGCTCCCGCCGAGGCTCGCCCAAAGCCCTCCCCCGCGCCCCGGCCTCCCCGCCCTCACACCCCCGGCAACCCCTGCACAGACTGCGCCAGTTGCCCCACCGCCACCACCAACGGCGTCACCGGTTGGACGAACTCGTTCAGGCGGGTCAGGGCTCGGCGCAGGACCGTGGGTTGGGGTTCTGGTTCGTCCAGTTCCTCGCGGAGGCGGCGGAGTTCCCTGGTCGTGGCCTCCGGGTCGGTCAGTGCCGCTCGGTGTTCCTCCAGCAACCGCTCGATGTGCGCGAGGAGTTCGGCCGTACGCTCGGCGTCCTGCGGCTGGAAGGAGACCGAACCGGAGAACGCCTGGGCATTCTGTCCCACCGCCTGGTTGCCGACGTAGTGCGTGCCGCCGCTGATCATGACGCCGTTGTTGACCGGAGGGTCCTGTCTGCTGTCGTCGCTCATGAAAAGGCTCCTACTTGGCGGCGCCGCCGACGGCGCTGGGAGTGGTCGCGCCGGGCTGCTGAGGGACGTTCTGGGTGGCGGTCGCCCCCGTGCCGATCGCCTGGTTGCCGATGATGCTCATGCCGCCCTGCTGGATGAGGCCCTGGTTGAGGATGGTCTGCTGCTGGGCGCGGAAGTCGGTGGTGTCGTAACCGCGCGCGTCGAGAAACTCGCGGATCGCGGCGAAGGTGTGGCGCTCCACCAGGGACGTGATCCGCCCGGCGTCCACGACCTGGAAGTAGTTGTGGTAGTTCGGGCTCACCGCCAGCTCCCGCACGCTCAGCCGGGCACCGAAGTCGTAGACCGGGTCCTGCTCCAGGGCCTTCAGCTCGTCGGACATGCGTCTGCTGTGCCGCTCCTCGAACCGGGCCTGGCGCAGCGCCCGGAAGGGCGCCGAGTGGAAGGCGCCCCCGGTGCGCGGGACGGCGTCGAGCAGCAGGGTGCGCCGCGCCCCGGGCGAGAGGGGGCCGCGCAGCCGGTCCACGACGTGGTACTCGGCCCGCACCGGCCCGAGCACGTGGTTGCTGCAATGCAGGTGGAGCGTGGTGCCCGCGGTCGAGAAGTGCAGGAACACGCTCGGCACCACGTCCCCGCCCCACAGCGGCACATGGAACGCCAGACAGTGGCGGACCGCCCCGGTCGGATGCTCCATGATCCGCTCGACCTCGTCGGGCGACAGCCGCGCGGCGGGCGTCAGGCTCGTGGTGCGGATGAACCGCTCGTCGTCACCGATGCTGGTGCCGCTCGCGAAGACCCGGTCCTCGATGAACAGCGACTCCAGGGAGCGCGCCCCGTCCGCCGCGGCGCCGTCGGCCGTACCGTGCGTGGCCACGGCCCGCAGCCGCGCCCGGACATGGTCGACCAGCTCGGCGACGCCGAACACCTCCGGGGCGCCAGGACGCACCGACCCGCCCGCGGGCCCGTCGGCGGGCAGCAGCGGCACGGCGACCGACCACTGCGAGGCGGCCGGCGCATAGCCCAGGAAGGGGGTGTAGCCGCTGTACACGGTGACGTTGCCGTCCTGCGCCTCCCTGAGCGCCGCCAGCCGCTCGGCCATCCACCGCCGCCGCGGCACGGTGGGACGGGGCTGCTTCGCGAACGCCTCGCGGGTCATCGTCGTGCGCAGCAGCCGGTCGACGTCGAGATCATGGCGTACGACCGTGGCGTACGCGGCGGCCACCGCGCCGAGAGACAGCAGCACGGCCGGTATCCCGCCCAGATAGGAGCCCAGCAGCCAGCTCACGAAGCCGGGGGTGGGCAGGGCGGACAGGACGGTGCCGAGGAGGAAGGCGAAGAGCACCATGACGCCGGCCGTGATCCCGGTGCCCACCAGCACCCGGCCCTCGGGCTGGTGCCGGCCACGGGTGGCCAGGCTCGGCCGGCCGTTCGCCTGCCGGGTGGCCGACAGGAGCAGCGTGACGAACAGCAGCCACAGCGGCGCGAACACCGCCACCACGGCGTAGGCCGCGGTCAGCCGCTGGTCGCGGCGCAGCCGCAGCTCCTGGGCGGTCAGACAGTGCCGGGCCACGGTCGCCAGGTCCACGCCGGGCGAGGCGGCCACGGCGCCGACCTCGTCGGCCATGACGTCCTCCACCACGCGGTCGGCGAACTGCTCGTCCACGTAGGCCGCGGCGCACAGATACCGGGTGACGTCACCCGGTGTGGTCCCGACCGGCATGTGGTCCGGCGCGGTCGTCATGCCGAGCCCTCCTTGACGCGAGCGACGGAACGGCGCCGCCAGGGCACCGGTGGATCGCGCGGCGGGGGTCCCGGACCGTCCGTCGGCGAGGAGCACGATCAGCACGCCGACCGCGAGTCCGAAGATGAGCGAGGTGCGCAGCAGGTCCTTGAGCAGGGTGCCGGCCGGGGCGAGTCCGGTGTCGGGGGCGAACGCCTCGTACAGGCCCCACCAGACGAACTGGGAGAGAGCCGTCACCAGCACACTGGCGCCGAGACGGCGGAGCCTGCCCATCGCCGGGCGGGACGCGACGAAGGCCAGTCCGGCGAACAGGACGATGACCGCGAGGTCGTTGGCCATCAGGCCCGCCGTGCTCCCGTACCACTCGGAGTCCGTGTCCCAGCCCGGGGCGAACGCCGCCTGGACGATCCAGCGCAGGGTCTCCTCGTCGGTCCGGTAGTACCAGTAGAACTCCCGCTCGTAGAAGTCCCGCAGCGGCCGCTGCACCCACGGGCTGCCCGCGACGACGAGGGCAAGGAGCAGGACCATGATCCGCCCGCTCGGCAACTGCCTTGCTGTGAAAGCACGTTGACGTATCAGTGACACCCGGGGCACCCCCATCCCCCGATCCCCCCTGGATCAGTGGCCGCACTCTAGGGCATCCCCGTTCCACACGGCCCCGAATCCGAACAACCGCGCGGACTACTGCCGGTATCCGCTCAGGAACCGGCCGATCCGGCCGATCGCCGCCTCCAGGTCCTCGGCGTGCGGCAGCGTGAGGATGCGGAAGTGGTCCGGCGTCGGCCAGTTGAAGCCGGTGCCCTGGACGACCTGGATCTTCTCCCGCAGCAGCAGGTCCAGGACGAACTTCTCGTCGTCGTGGATCCTGTGGACCTTGGGGTCGAGGCGCGGGAAGGCGTACAGCGAGCCCTTCGGCTTCACGCACGACACCCCGGGGATCTCGTTGAGCTTCTCCCAGGCCACGGTGCGCTGTTCGTGCAGCCGGCCGCCCGGCGCGGTCAGGTCGTGGATGGACTGCCGGCCGCCGAGGGCGGCCTGGATGGCGTACTGGGCGGGGGCGTTGGCGCACAGCCGCATGGAGGCCAGCATGGTCAGGCCCTCCAGGTAGCTCTTCGCGTGCTGCTTGGGGCCGGTGACCACCAGCCAGCCCGAGCGGAAGCCCGCCACCCGGTACGTCTTCGACAGACCGCAGAAGGTGAGCACGACCAGGTCGGGGGCGAGCGCGGCGACGGAGTGGTGCACGGCGTCGTCGTACAGGATCTGGTCGTAGATCTCGTCGGCGAAGACCATCAGGCCGTGCCGGCGCGCGAGGTCGAGGATGCCCTCGATGATCTCCTTCGGGTAGACCGCGCCGGTGGGGTTGTTCGGGTTGATGATGACGACGGCCTTGGTGCGGTCGGTGATCTTCGACGCCATGTCGTCCAGGTCCGGGTACCAGTCGGCCTGTTCGTCGCAGAGGTAGTGGACCGCCTTGCCGCCGGCGAGCGTGGTGACCGCGGTCCACAGGGGGAAGTCCGGGGCGGGGATGAGGATTTCGTCGCCGTCCTCGACCAACGCCTGTACGGCCATGGAGATCAGCTCGGAGATGCCGTTGCCCAGGAACACGTCGTCGACGCCGACCTCCAGGCCCAGCGTCTGGTAGCGCCCGGCCACGGCCCGGCGGGCGGAGAGGATGCCGCGCGAGTCGGTGTAGCCGTGGGCCTGCGGGAGCATCCGGATCATGTCCTGGAGGATCTCCTCCGGCGCCTCGAAGCCGAACAGCGCGGGGTTGCCGGTGTTCAGGCGCAGCACGCTGTGGCCCGCCTTCTCCAGCGCGTCGGCGTGCTCGATCACCGGGCCGCGGATCTCGTAACAGACCTCGCTGAGCTTGTTCGACTGCCGGAACTCCATGCGCTGCTGCCTCTCCGGTTTCGTGTGTTGCTTGGTTTTACCAAGTGTCAGCTTGGAAAGTCCAACGACTTGTCTAGACTGCGTCGCATGTCACCTCGCCGAAGCTACGACCAGTACTGCTCCGCGGCCCGTGCCCTCGACGTCGTGGGCGACCGCTGGACCCTGCTGATCGTCCGGGAACTGCTGGCCGGCCCGCGCCGCTACACGGACCTGCACGCCGACCTGCCGGGCGTGAGCACGGACGTACTCGCCTCCCGGCTGAAGGACATGGAGCGCGACGGCCTCACCACACGACGCCGGCTGGCCCCGCCCGGAGCGGCCTACGTCTACGAACTCACCGAGCGCGGACGCGCGTTGCTGCCCGTGCTCCAGGCCCTCGGCACCTGGGGAGAACCCGAACTGGGCGAGCGACGGCCCACCGACGCCGTACGCGCGCACTGGTCCGCGCTGCCCCTGCTGCGCTCCCTGGAAGGCGAGGGGCTCGTCGAAGTGCGCCTGGAGGAGGGGGACTTCCACCTGTACGTCGGTGCGCCGACCGGTCCCGCGTACGGCGACGGACCGGCCCCCGCCGAGCCCGACGCCCGGCTCGCCCTGGACGCCGACACCTGCGGGGCGCTCGGCCGCGGGGAGTTGAGCCTGGCGGACGCGGTGCGGGACGGGCGGGTCGAGGTGACCGGGGACGGGGCCATCGCCAAGGCGCTGAGGGAGGCGTGAACAGGCTGGGGCAGGGGTGAACATGCAGAAGGCCCGCCGAAGCGGGCCTTCTTGACGGAACGTCAGGCTCCCGGCGGCACCCGGGACGGCCGTCCCGACCCGCGGGTCAGCGTGTATCCGCCGACACCCGCGAGCGCGGCCAGCGCACCCCCGATCGCCGTCCACACCCATCGGTCCGACCACCAGCCGGAGGACCAGCCGTCCTCGGGCTCGATCGCGGACAGCACGGCGGAGTCCTTCGAACCGTCCGTGTCCGCTGAACCGTCCTTGTCCGCCTCGGACTTCACCGCGATCCCCGGCACCAGCGGCTCGGCCAGCGAGCCGTCCACCGCGGCCGCACCGCCGATGTCCTTGGAGTCGACCCGCACCTCGGAGCCCACCGGAAGACCCAGGTCGGCCGTGGTGACACCGACGGCCGTCAGCCGGACGTAGTACGTGCCCGGCAGCGGGTCGTTCGACCAGGTCTCCGACCAGGCGCGGACCGTACGCAGGGTGCAGGACAGCGCCACGCTGCCCACACCCGCCGCGGCGGTGCGCGTCTGGGCGCCGTACTGGCAGGACTGGCGGCGCCGCAGTCCGTCGTACACGTCGAGCTGCCAGGTCTCGGTGGCGTGGGTCTCCGGCAGCTTCACCGTCGCCCGCACGGTGGGCCGTTGAGCGGCGTCCGCGGGGAACGACCAGTACAGGTAGTCGCCCGTGGAGCCGCTCGCCGTGGCGGTCCGGCCCTGCTCGATCTCGGTGGCCGTACGGAAGGACGTGCCCGCCCGGGTGGGCGCGCCGGCGTCCGCCGAGGCCGAATCCGTGGGGGTCGGCGAGGAGTCGGCCGCGGCCGGTGCGACGGCCAGTCCCAGCATCAGCAGGGAAGCGCTCAACACGCGTGTGATCCGCATCAGTTGGTCCTCCAGACCGCGACCCGCCAGCGTGACAGCCAGCCCCACAGCAGACCGGCGACGAACCCGGCGAGGATCAGCGCGCCGAGCAGCCACCAGCCGCGCCCGAGGCCGAAGGAGGCCACGTCGCTCGCCTTCGACGCCCCGTCCACGACGTCCACGGTCAGCTCCAGCGGCAGACCCGGAGTGGTCTTCACCCCGGAGCCGGCCGAGAAGGAGTGGGTGACCTGGAGACACACGGTCTCCGCCGGAGCGTCCTCGTCGTCGGAGTCGCTCTTCGGATAGCGCAGCCCCGTCGAGATCACGTCGGTGCGGCCGTTGCCCGCCGCCTCCCCGCGCACGATCTCCCGGCCGTGCACGGTCACCGCCCGCAGCAGCACGCCGTACGAGGGGTTCACGGCCCGGTCGGCCGCCACGCTCACCGAGGTCCGCAGCTCCTGGCCCGGCTCGACGTCCACCCGGTACCAGCGCTGCCGGGCGAACTCCTCGCGGTCGGTGTACAGCCCGGACTTCAGCGTGGGCGCCGTCGCGCAGGTGTCGGTGCCCTCGGTGGCCACCGGCGTCACCACCGGGTCGGCCGCGCGGTCCACCAACTGGTTCACCTTGTCGGTGAGTTCGTCGGTGTGCTCGACCGAGGTGTAGGTGCCGCCGGTCGCCTCGGCGATACAGCTGAGCTGCCTGCTCAGCTTGGTGTTCGGGACCAGGCCGAGGGTGTCGATGGTCAGCCCGACCCCCTTCGCGGAGATCTCCCGGGCCACCTCGCACGGGTCGAGCGGCGCGCAGGTGTCCTCGCCGTCGGTGATCAGCACGATCCGCCTGGAGCCGTCGCCCGTGGCGAAGTCGTCGGCCGCCTTCAGCAGCGCGGGCCCGATCGGGGTCCAGCCGGTGGGGGAGAGGGTGGCCACCGCCGTCTTGGCCTCGGTGCGGTCCAGGGTGCTGACCGGGTAGAGCTGCGCGGTGTCCTTGCAGCCCGTCTTGCGGTCGTCGCCCGGGTAGTTGGCGCCGAGGGTCCGGATGCCGAGCTGCACCTCCTCGGGCGTGGCGTCCAGGACCTCGTTGAACGCCCGCTTCGCCGCCGCCATCCGGGTGCCGCCGTCGATGTCCGCTGTCCGCATCGAGCCGCTCACGTCGAGGACGAGGTCGACCTGCGGCGCGCTGCCGCCCGTGGGTTCACCGGCGACCGCCGCGACCGGGAAGGCGATCCCGGCCGTCAGGGCGGCGAGCAGGGCGCACACTCCTGCCGCCCACCGTTTTCTTGTGATCATCGCCGGATCCTATTGATCAGGAGCGCCGCCCTCCAAAACGGCCGCTCACCGCAGGGGGTTGGGCAGCTGCGTCCACTGGTCCCCCGGAGTCCCCGGCGACAGCCGCATCAGCGTCAACGCCTTGGTGGGCAGGGGCTGTTCGAGCAGCGCGGCCAGATCGGGTGTGCGCGGCAGATCCCGTACGGCACTCTCCAGTGCCCCTCGCAACGCGGTCGCCGAACCCGCCGTCCCCGCGAGGGCGCCCGCCACCAGGGAGCCGAACAGCTTGCGCCGCAGGGTGGTCACGTCGTCCGTGACGACCCGTCCGGACAGCTCCGGCACCGGGATGCCGTGCCGGGCCAGCCGGGCCGGGCTGATCCGGACGTCGGCGAGGTCCCGGTAGACCAGCCGGACCGGCGCTCCGGACGGCGACAGGACGACGAGGAGGTTCTGGCCGTGGGCCTCCAGGGCCACCCCGAGCTCCAGCAACCGCAGCCCCGCTGTGAGGGCCAGCCGGGCGAACTCCGCCAGCCAGCCGGGGGATTCGGGCAGCTCGGTGGTGGCGAGGGCCGCCACCGGCAGGACCCGCTCGCCGTGCACCCGCGGAGACTCCCGCAACACGGCCGCCAGGTCCGGGGAGTTGGCCGTGGCCGCTCCCAGAGTGCGGGTGAAGTGCAGCAGTCCGTCCATGCGGTGGGTCAGCGCCTCCGCGAACTCGGAGAGCGTGGCGGACATGCCGATCGAGTACACCGAGATGTCCCGCACCGAGGACGTGAGACGGGCGCTCAGGGCGGTCTTGACGTGCCGGTCGCCGGCCACGGCCAGGGTGCGCAGGGACATCAGCGGGTGGGCGTCGAGGCCCTGTGAGGTGCGCCGCTTCAGGACGTGCTCCGCCTGCCAGGGATGCACCGGCAGCAACAAGCGCTCCCCGTCGCGGAACTCGTCGGGCCACTCCCCGGTCACCAGGCACTCGGCCGCCGGGACCGGCACGAACCCGAGCCGTACCAGGGGCCGGTGCTCGGGGCCGTAGGCCAGCTGCTCGGCCACCGAGAAGCCGGGCCGGGAACGGCAGTTGGGGTGGTAGGGGTGTCCGTCGACGACCCGCTGCTCCCACTCCCAGTCGTGCGCAGGCCACTGCGGGGAGCGGGGCTCCTGGGTCGTCCTCGACAGCGCCAACGAGGCGACGCTGTCGGCGAGTTCGGCCGCGAGGTCCGTGGCGTGCGGGACGCCGAGGTCGGTCATCAGGTGCTCGGGGCGGTCGTACGCGGTTCCGTCGAGCCGCACGGCCCTCACGTAGGCGGCGGTGGCGTACGGGTCCGGGTGCGGGCCGTGCAGCCGGCGGCCGTCCGAGAGGCGCAGGGCGAGACCCTCCCGGCCCGGCTCCCGCGCCACGACCCAGGGCAGCGGCTCGTGCGTGAGCCCACGCCACAACCGGGACAGCACGGCCGCCCGGGCGCCGGGCAGCTCGGCCGCGTACCGCTCCGCGAGGTCGGGGCGTACGACGGCCAGCTCTTCGGCGAACTCGGCCTCGGCGGGACGGGGACGGTGCACGGGGGGACTCCTCGGGTACGACCGGTGGCACGGTGGGTGGGTGACGGCAGACATACTGATCGTCATCGCCCCAGATGAACCGTAGAGAACGAGTGGATCGCGTGGACCACCTGCCCCCGCCGGCCGACGCCGTCGCACACCGTGCCGACGCGTACGCGGCGGCGCCCCTGCTCAACTGTCTGCTGCGCGAGGTGGCCGAACGGCTCCCGGAACCCGGCGACCGCCCGGTGTACCGGCTCCCCGACGGACGGCTGCTCCGGGTGCGCGGCGAGCGGCGGCCCGCCGAACCCGAGGTGCGCACGGCGGGTGCCTGGCGGCGCGTGAGCCACACCGAACTCGTCAAACTCGTCGCCGAGGAACTGACCCGGCACACCGGACTGTCCAACCACGACCTGCCCGCCGAGATGCTCGACAGCCGGGACGCGGTGGCCGCCCTGCTCGCGGCCAGGGACCGGTCGACGGCACCCGGCGACCCGTATCTGCGCTCCGAGCAGTGCCTCGTCACCGGCCATCCGTACCACCCCGCGCCCAAGGCCCGCGGCGGCGGTCCCGTCGCCGCCTGGCTGCCGTACGCCCCCGAGGCCCACGTCCGGTTCCCCCCGGTCCTGCTCGGTGTGCGTGAGGACGCCGTCGTCGAGGAGGGCGACACCGCGGCCCTCGACGCGCTCGGCGAGGCCCCGCCCGGCTACCGGCTGCTCCCGGCCCACCCCTGGCAGCTGGATCTCGTGAGCTGCGCGGAGGCCTTCGCGGACGGCCGCCTGGTCCGGCTCGGCACGACCGGCTTCGAGGTCTGGCCGACGGCGGCGATCCGCACGGTGTACGCCCCCGCGCGCGACCTCTTCCTGAAGTTCAGCCTGGACGTGCGCATCACGAACGACATCCGCCGGCTCTGGCGTCACGACCTGCTCGAACTCCGCCGTACGGATGAAGCGGTGGTGCGAGCCTTCGCCCAGGGCCCCGGCCCCGCCTCCGCGGGGAGCGCGCGCCCCGCCGCCTGGCTGAGCGACCGCGGCTACCGCACCGCCGACTTCGCCTTCGAGGAGCTCGCCGTCCTGGTCCGCGACGGCCTGCACGACCATGTGCGGCCCGGGGCGACCCCGCTGCTCGCCGCGGCCCTGGTGGAGGGCTTCGAGGGCAACCCGCTCGACACCGCCGAGGACCCGGGCGCCTGGTGGGAGGCGTATCTGCGCGCGGTCGTACCGCCCGTCCTCACGGCCTTCGCCGACCACGGCGTCGTCCTCGAAGCGCACCTTCAGAACACCCTGGTCGCCGTGGCCGACGACGGTACGCCCGTGCAGGCACTGTTCCGGGACGCCGAGGGCGTGAAGCTGCTGCCGGACGTGCCGCGCGCGCAGGGGTGGGAGCGGCTGGTGTACTGCCTGGTCGTGAACCACCTGTGGGAGATCGCCGCGGCCCTCGCCGAACGCCGGCCCGGCTTCGACCCGTGGCCCGCCGCCCGCCGCGAGCTGGCGCGCCACGCCCTCCCGGAAGCCGCCGCCCTCCTCACCGCGCCCACCCTCCCCGGCAAGACGAACCTGCTGCTGAGGTGGACGGGCGCGGACGGTGCGGCCGCCCGGTATCTTCCGCTGCCGAACCCGTTGGCCGACGCATGACCTGAACTACCCTGGCCGGTGTGCTGCGCGCTGTGACTGCTGTTCGATACGTGACCCCGCTGAGGTCCGGCGGCTCCGTGCCCGCAGTCGTCGAGGCCGACGACCTGGGGACGTACGTCGTGAAGTTCACCGGCTCCGCCCAGGGCCGCAAGGCGCTGGTCGCCGAGGTGATCGTCGGTGAGCTGGCCAGGGCGCTGGGGCTGCGCTTCCCGGAGCTGGTCCTCGTGCACTTCGACCCGGCGATCGCCGACAGTGAGCCGCACCAGGAGGTGCGGGACCTCCACACGGCGAGCGCGGGCGTGAACCTCGGCATGGACTACCTGCCGGGCGCCCGCGACTTCACCCCCGAGGTCGCGAAGACGTTCCCGGTGGACCCGGTGGAGGCCGGCCGGATCGTCTGGCTCGACGCGCTCACCGTCAACGTCGACCGTACGGTCCACAGCTCCAACCTGATGATCTGGCCGACCCTCGGCGTCGCACCCCCGCGCCTGTGGCTGATCGACCACGGCGCCGCCCTCGTCTTCCACCACCGCTGGGAGGGCACCGACCCGGCGAAGTCCTACGACCTGCGCCACCACGCCCTCGGCCACTACGGCCCGGACGTGCGGGCCGCCGACGCGGAACTCGCGCCCAAGGTCACCCTCGACCTCCTGCGCGAGGTCACCGCGGCCGTCCCCGACGCCTGGCTCACCGACTTCGCGACCCCGGCCGAGGCCCGCGAGGCCTATGTGACCCATCTCCACGCGCGCGTGCGGGCCTCCGAGGCCTGGCTGCCCACCGGCTTCCCCACCCGGGAGGAACTCGCCGCCGAGGAGGCCCTTCGCGCGGCGCGGACACAGGAAGGCCGGCCCCAGTGGCTGAAGCGGGTCCCCGACCTGCACGGCAAACCGGCCGCGGAACAGGATTGGTCGGTGCACCTCGGATGAGCCCCGTCGTACAGATCGAGTACTGCACCCAGTGCCGCTGGCTGCCCCGCGCGGCCTGGCTGGCGCAGGAGCTGCTCACGACCTTCGAGACCGAACTGACCGAGCTGTCGCTCAAGCCCGGCACGGGCGGCGTCTTCGTGGTCCGGGTCGACGACGAGGTGGTCTGGGACCGCAAGGAGCAGGGGTTCCCGGAGCCCACGGCGGTCAAGCAGGCCGTACGCGACCGAGTGGCCCCGGACAAGTCCCTGGGCCACTCGGACAAGTGAGCGTCGCGGGTCAGCCGCGCAGCTGCTCGTAGGCCGGCAGCGTGAGGAAGTCCGCGTAGTCCTCGTCCAGGGAGACCTCCAGCAGCAGGTCGTGGGCCTGCTGCCAGTGTCCGGCGGCGAACGCCTCCTCGCCGAGTTCGGCACGGATGGTCGCGAGCTCCTCGGCGGCGACCTTGCGGGCCAGCTCCGGCGTGGCCTTCTCGCCGTTCTCGAACTCGACGCCCGCGTTGATCCACTGCCAGATCTGCGAGCGCGAGATCTCGGCGGTGGCCGCGTCCTCCATCAGGTTGAAGATGGCGACCGCGCCGAGCCCGCGCAGCCAGGCCTCGATGTAACGGATGCCGACCTGCACGGCGTTGACCAGTCCGGGGTACGTCGGCTTCGCCTTCAGGGAGTCGATCGCGATGAGGTCGGCCGCCTCGACGTGGACGTCCTCGCGCAGGCGGTCCTTCTGGTTCGGCCTGTCGCCGAGGACCTTGTCGAAGGACTCCATGGCGATCGGGACCAGGTCGGGGTGGGCGACCCAGGAGCCGTCGAAGCCGTCGGCGGCCTCGCGGTCCTTGTCGGCGCGGACCTTCTCGAAGGCGACCTTGTTGACCTCGGCGTCCCGGCGCGACGGGATGAAGGCCGCCATGCCGCCGATCGCGTGCGCGCCGCGCTTGTGGCAGGTGCGGACGAGGAGTTCGGTGTAGGCCCGCATGAACGGGGCCGTCATCGTGACCGCGTTGCGGTCGGGCAGGACGAACTTGGCGCCGCCGTCACGGAAGTTCTTCACGATGGAGAACAGGTAGTCCCAGCGGCCCGCGTTCAACCCCGAGGCGTGGTCGCGGAGTTCGTAGAGGATCTCCTCCATCTCGTACGCGGCCGTGATCGTCTCGATCAGCACGGTGGCGCGGATGGTGCCCTGCGGGATGCCGCAGTACTCCTGCGCGAAGACGAACACGTCGTTCCACAGCCGCGCTTCGAGGTGCGACTCGGTCTTCGGGAGGTAGAAGTACGGGCCCTTGCCGAGGTCGAGCAGGCGCTGCGCGTTGTGGAAGAAGTACAGGCCGAAGTCGACCAGGGCGCCGGGCACCTGGACACCGTTCGCGTCGACCAGGTGCCGCTCGTTGAGATGCCAGCCGCGCGGACGCATGACGACGGTGGCGAGCTCCTCGTCGGCCTTGAGCGCGTACGACTTGCCCGACTTCTCGTCCGTGAAGTCGATGTTCCGGGTGTACGCGTCGGCCAGGTTCACCTGCCCGAGCACGACGTTCTCCCACGTCGGCGCGGAGGCGTCCTCGAAGTCCGCGAGCCACACCCTGGCACCGGAGTTGAGGGCGTTGATGGTCATCTTGCGGTCGGTGGGACCGGTGATCTCGACCCGGCGGTCGTCCAGGGCCGCGGGGGAGGGCGCCACCTTCCAGGAGTCGTCCGCGCGGATCGCGGCGGTCTCCGGGAGGAAGTCGAGCGTGGAGGTGCGGGCGATCTCGGCGCGGCGCTCACCGCGGCGCGCGAGCAGCTCGTCCCGCCGGGGCGTGAACCGCCGGTGCAGTTCGGCCACGAAGGCGAGGGCCGCCTCGGTGAGGACCTCCTCCTGCCGCGGCAGGGGCTCGGCGTCGACGATGGCCAGCGGGGACGGCGCTGGTGCGGACATGAGCTGTCACTTCCTTCAGCGGTGGCACCGGGTGCCAGTCGAACCGGGTACGGCGAGGAGCGCTCCGGGAGCGGTAGGGCGCTTCTGACCAGTGGATACTAGTTTCCTCATCGTGGAATTTCAATGGTTTGTTGATGTCGAGATTCTCCGGGTCGAGGCAATGTGGCGCTCAGTGTCACCCCCCTCACTCCAGGTGCGCGAGATCCGCGACCGTGTCGATGTCGTACGGCTGCGCCACGTCCCCGCACTCGACGAGCACGAGCGCCTTCCGGTGCTCCTTCAGATAGGCGCGTGCCCCTTGGTCGCCGGTCGCAGTCGCGGCGACCGGGGCCCAGTGCGCGGCGCCCAGCAGGACGGGATGGCCGCGCACCCCGTCGTAGGCCGCCGAGACCAGCGAGGTCTCGTCCTCGTACGCGGCGAGCACCCGGCGCATCGCCCGCGCCCCGATGCCGGGCTGGTCGACGAGCGAGACCAGCGCCGCCCGTGCCGTCGTCCCGGCGAGCGAGTCGAGTCCGGCCCGCAGCGACGACCCCATGCCCTCGGCCCACTCCGGGTTCTCCACGAGCACGCTGTCACCGAGCTCCGCCCGCTCCCGTACGGCCGCCGCGGCCGCCCCCAGGACCACGTGCACCCGGGTGCAGCCCGCCGCGCGCAGGACGCCCACCGCGTGTTCGACGAGCGGGCGGCCCCGGTGTGCGAGCAGTGCCTTGGGCCGGCCGCCGAGCCGCCGCCCGCCACCCGCGGCCAGGAGCAGCCCGGCGACCTGCTGTTCGTTCTCCGTCATGCGTCCTGCATACCTGACGGGCCGGGGTCCGCCGGGTTTCCACGAGTTGAATTTCGGTCCGCATGGTGGCGTCCGGCGCCCCGCGTGGCGTTTACTGACCCGCGTCCCTGGGCGCCTGACCAACGCCGTGGGGAAATCAGGGTGCAGGCGTGTGCGGGGGAGAGCTGTGTTGCGGAGCTTGGGGCAGAGACCGGTGAGCGGCAGCGACAACGATCCGAGAGTGGCGGAACTGCGGACCGCGGTGTCCCGGCTGCGCCGCGAACTCGCCGCGCACCCGGCCGAGTTCCCCGACCGGGACATCGCCGAGGACGAACTCGCCGCGCTGGCCGCCATGACGATCGACGGTACCCCCGAAGTCCCGCGCCTGCGAAGGTCGTTGCTGCTGATCGCGGGGGCGATCGGGTCGGTGAGCGCGTTGTCGGTGAGACTGGCCGAGGTGCGCAACGCGGTGGAACTGTTCGGGGAGCCGCGCCCCTAGCCGGTGAACGACCCCCGCCGCGAGGCGCTCACGCCGGGTTCTGGGTGGCCAGTGCCTCGGACAGCTCGCCGGCCACCTGCTGGAGCACCGGCACGATCTTCTCGGTGGCCGCCTCGGTGACCCGCCCCGCCGGACCGGAGATCGAAATGGCGGCTGCGGTAGGGGAGTTGGGCACCGAGACCGCGAGGCAGCGGACGCCGATCTCCTGCTCGTTGTCGTCGACGGCGTACCCCTGGGCGCGCACGTCCACCAGGGCCGCGAGGAAGCCGTCCGGCGTGGTGATCGTCTTCTCGGTCGCGGCCGGCATGCCGGTCCGGGCGAGGAGTGCGCGCACCTCGTGGTCGGGGGTGTTGGCGAGCAGGGCCTTGCCGACCCCCGTGGAGTGCGGCAGGACACGCCGGCCGACCTCGGTGAACATCCGCATCGAGTGCTTGGAGGGCACCTGGGCGACGTAGACGATCTCGTCCCCGTCCAGCAGCGCCATGTTGGCCGTCTCGCCGGTCTCCTCGACCAGCCGGGCCAGGTACGGGCGGGCCCAGGTGCCGAGCAGCCGGGAGGCCGACTCGCCGAGCCGGATCAGGCGCGGGCCGAGGGCGTAGCGGCGGTTGGGCTGCTGGCGGACGTACCCGCAGGACACGAGCGTGCGCATCAGGCGGTGGATGGTGGGCAGCGGCAGTCCGCTGCTCGCGGACAGCTCGCTCAGTCCGACCTCTCCGCCCGCGTCCGCCATCCGCTCCAGCAGATCGAAGGCGCGCTCGAGGGACTGCACCCCGCCGGCGGACTTGGCGGAGTCGGTGGTGCTGGCGCTGGACGTCGGCACGGCGCGTTCCTTTCGGGGCTGCCTTCGGGGCGGGGCAGGAAGGAGCAGAAGCCTACCCGGCAGTCGGTTGACTCCCCGCTGGTGCATAGCTACGTTCTGCCTGCTGGAAGTTTAATTCCGCTTTATGGAAACGTCCAGAGAGTCGGCCTCGGGTGCACTCTGAGGAAGTGTGCCCTTGACGGCACTCGAACGGGAGTGAAGACTCCTTCAACAGAAAGTTGAATTCCGTTACGCGGAAGTTAACGACGGCAGAGAGGGGTCCGGGTGTCCGACACTGAACTGGTGCTGCGCTCGACGCGCGTCATCACACCCGAGGGGACGCGGGCCGCGTCGGTCGCCGTCGCCGGCGGAAGGATCACGGCCGTACTGCCGTACGACGCTCCCGTGGCGGAGGGCGCCCGCCTGGAGGACCTCGGCGACGACGTCCTGCTGCCCGGCCTGGTCGACACCCACGTGCACGTCAACGACCCCGGCCGCACCGAGTGGGAGGGCTTCTGGACCGCGACCCGCGCGGCGGCGGCCGGCGGCATCACCACCCTCGTCGACATGCCGCTCAACTCCCTGCCGCCCACGACGACCGTCGACCACCTCCGCACGAAGCGGGAGGTCGCCGCCGACAAGGCCCACATCGACGTCGGCTTCTGGGGCGGCGCGCTGCCCGACAACGTCAAGGACCTGCGCCCGCTGCACGAGTCCGGTGTCTTCGGCTTCAAGGCGTTCCTGTCGCCCTCGGGCGTGGACGAGTTCCCGCACCTGGACCAGGACGGGCTGGCCCGGTCGCTGGCCGAGATCGCCTCCTTCGGCGGCCTGCTGATCGTGCATGCGGAGGACCCGCACCACCTGGAGGCCGCCCCGCAGCAGGGCGGTCCGAAGTACGCCGACTTCCTGGCCTCCCGCCCGCGGGACGCCGAGGACACCGCGATCGCCCAACTCATCGCGCAGGCCAAGCGGTTGGACGCGCGCGTGCACGTGCTGCACCTGTCGTCCAGCGACGCGCTCCCGCTGATCGCCGAGGCCAAGGCGGACGGGGTGCGCATCACGGTCGAGACCTGCCCGCACTACCTGACGCTGACCGCCGAGGAAGTCCCGGACGGGGCCAGCGAGTTCAAGTGCTGCCCGCCCATCCGGGAGTCCGCCAACCAGGACCTGCTGTGGCAGGCGCTGGGGGACGGCACCATCGACTGTGTGGTCACCGACCACTCGCCGTCCACGGCCGACCTGAAGACGGACGACTTCGCCACGGCCTGGGGTGGCATCTCCGGCCTCCAGCTGAGCCTCGCGGCGGTCTGGACCGAGGCCCGCAGGCGCGGCCACTCCCTGGAGGACGTCGTGCGCTGGATGTCCGCGCGGACCTCCCAACTGGTCGGCCTGGACCGCAAGGGCGCCATCGAGGCCGGCCGCGACGCCGACTTCGCGGTCCTCGCCCCCGACGACACCTTCACCGTGGACCCGGCGGCCCTCCAGCACCGCAACCGCGTCACCGCGTACGCGGGCAAGACCCTGTACGGAGTGGTGAGGTCGACCTGGCTGCGCGGCCAACGCATCGTGTCGGACGGCGAGTTCACGCCCCCGACGGGTCGACTGCTCACCCGTACGCCCTGATCCCACCCGCACCGGCCCACTCCCGAAAGGCACATGTACGTGACGGCGATTCCCAGCTTCACCGGCGACGCGAACCCGTACGGCGGCGGTGACCCCTACGCGGACTACCGCACCGCCGACTTCCCCTTCACCCAGTACGCCGACCTCGCCGCACGGACCCTCGGGGCCTCCGTCATCGCCGCCAACGACGAGTTCTTCGCCCAGCGCGAGAACCTGCTGATGCCCGGGCGGGCGGAGTTCGACCCCGAGCACTTCGGGCACAAGGGCAAGATCATGGACGGCTGGGAGACACGGCGCCGCCGGGGCGCCTCCGCCGGACACCCCTGGCCGACGGCGGAGGACCACGACTGGGCGCTGGTGCGGCTCGGCGCGCCCGGCGTGATCCGGGGGATCGTGGTCGACACGGCGCACTTCCGCGGGAACTACCCGCAGGCGGTGTCGGTGGAGGGCACGTCCGTCGCCGGTTCCCCCTCCCCCGAGGAGCTGCTGGGCGACGACGTGAAGTGGACGACGCTGGTCCCGCGGACGCCGGTCGGCGGCCACGCCGCGAACGGCTTCGAGGTGTCCGTGGAGCAGCGTTTCACCCACCTCAGGGTCAACCAGCACCCCGACGGCGGCATCGCCCGCCTGCGCGTGTACGGCGAGGTCGTGCCGGACCCGGCGTGGCTGGAGGTCCTCGGCGCCTTCGACGTGGTCGCGCTGGAGAACGGCGGCCGGGCGGAGGACGCCTCCAACCTGTTCTACTCCCCGGCCTCCAACACCATCCAGCCCGGCCGCTCCCGCAAGATGGACGACGGCTGGGAGACCCGCCGCCGCCGCGACCAGGGCCATGACTGGATCCGCTACCGCCTGGTGGCCCAGTCCCAGATCCGCGCGATCGAGATCGACACGGCGTATCTGAAGGGCAACAGCGCGGGCTGGGCGTCGGTGTCGGTCCGCGACGGCGAGGACGGCGACGGCGGGAACGGCGGCGACTGGCGCGAGATCCTCCCGCGCACCCGGCTTCAGCCCGACACCAACCACCGCTTCGTCCTGCCGGAGCCGACGGTGGGCACGCACGCGCGCGTGGACATCTTCCCGGACGGTGGAATCTCGCGACTGCGACTCTTCGGCTCCCTGACGGAGGCGGGAGCGGCGGCACTGTCGGCCCGTCACCAGGAACTGGGCGGCTGAGCCGGGGCTGGAGGAGTCGAGGAGGGCCGCTGCCTCGCGCGCGTGCCCGGCTCAAGGAGTGGAGGGGGCCGCTGCCTCACGCCGCGTGCCCCGCTCAAGGAGCCGAGGGGGGCCGCTGCCTCGCGCGCGTGCCCGGCTCAAGGAGCGGAGGGGGCCGCTGTCTCACGCCGCGTGCCCCCCGTCCACGGAGAACTCCGCACCGGTGACGTACTCGGCGTCCGCCAGGTAAGCCACCATCGACGCGACCTCCTCCGCCGTCCCGAACCGCCCCACCGCGGTCATCGCGGCCTGTCCCGCCGCGAAGGGCCCGTCCGCCGGATTCATGTCGGTGTCGACGGGCCCGGGATGCACCAGGTTCGCCGTGATCCCGCGCGGCCCCAGCTCCCGCGCGAGGGCCTTCGTCAGCCCGATCAGCGCCGCCTTGCTCGTCGCGTACAGCGTCCCGCCGGGCCCCGGCACCCGCCGGGCCATGCAGCTGCCGATCGTGATGATCCGCCCGCCCTCCCGCATCCGCCCGGCCGCCGCCTGGGAAGCCAGGAACACGCCCCGCACATTGACGGCCAGCACCCGGTCGACGTCCGCGAGGGACAGCTCGTCCAGCGGGCCCAGCACCCCCACGCCCGCGTTGTTCACCAGCACATCCGGCCCGCCGAGCGCCTCCGCCGTACGGCGGACCGCCCCCGCCGCCTCCGCCGGGTCCGCGGAGTCCGCCCGCAGGGCCACGGCCCGCCGCCCCAGCGCCTCGATGCGCCGTACGACGTCGTGGGCCGCCTCCTTGCCGGCCACGTACGTCACGGCCACGTCCGCCCCCTCCCGCGCCAGCCGCAGGGCCGTCGCCGCGCCGATCCCGCGGCCGCCCCCGGTGACGAGCGCGACCTTCCCGGTCAGAGTGCCGTGCGCTGTCGTCATGGTTCCGTGCGTCGTCGTGGTGGTTCCGTGCGTCGTTGTCATGGCACCCATCCCACCGCCCGGACCCCCGAACCGCTGGCGGCGTACGGACACCGACCTCACCCCCGGTCCCGGACCGACGCCGCCCCGTCGATGAGTTGCGGCCGCCGAGGGGGTCTGAGGTGATGAAACAGACCCCCTCGCAGAGAGAAGGCACCCGTCATGGGCAAGCTCGTCTCCCAGATCTTCGTCACCCTCGACGGCGTCTACCAGGCCCCCGGCGGCCAGGAGGAGGACCGCAGGGAGGGCTTCGAGCAGGGCGGCTGGGTCGTCGCGTACGACGACGAGGACTTCGGCCGGTTCGTCGACGAGGTCTTCGACGGCGTCGGAGCGTTCCTCCTGGGCCGCCGTACGTACGACATCTTCGCCGGGTACTGGCCGAAGGTGACCGATCCGGCCAACCCCGTCGCCACGAAGCTCAACGCCCTGCCGAAGTACGTCGTCTCCGCCGGCCTCACCGACCCCGAGTGGTCCGGCACCACCGTGCTCCAGGGGGACCTCGCCAAGGAGGTCACCGCCCTCAAGGAGCGCACCGACGGCGAGCTCCAGGTGCACGGCAGCGGTGTGCTGCTGCGATCTCTGCTGGACCTCGGCCTCGTCGACACCCTCCACCTGATCACGTTCCCGGTCGTGCTCGGCGCGGGCCGCCGCCTCTTCCGGGAGGGCGCCACCCCGACCGCCTTCCGGCACACCGGCGGACGGATCACCTCCACCGGCGTCTCGATCCAGTCGTACGACCTCGCGGGCGCCCCGCGCTACGGCACCTTCGAGCTCCCCGAGACCCCCTGAACGCCCCCTCGGCCCCTGCTGAACCAGCCGGTCAACCGCGCCTCCCGACCGACTCCGCGGCGGCGAACAGGGCGAACGCCAGCACGATCAGGGCGACGCTCGCGTAGACCTCGTAGCCGTCGAGGGGCGCGATCCGCTGCACGAGTCCGACGTGCCAGTCGGTGAACTCGTGCAGCAGGCCCATCCCGCCCTGCACCAGGGCGACGAAACCGATCACTTCCAGCAGTTGCTTCATGCGCCGACCCTCACCCCGAGGGCCCCGTGCGCACATCGGCCGCGGGGCGAGCGCCGTCGCACGAAAGCATGACGTCCGCCCGACCTCGTACGCCGAAAGTCTGCGCCGCCGCGACTTTGGTCGCGGATGCGGTCCGCGGGCGGGTGCGACGGGCCTTGGCTGCGTAGATTTGTCGACCGTGAGCGGTGACGAGACGGTGTCCGACCCAGAGGCCCTGCCCGGCCGGCGCTGGCTGCTGCCGTCCGCGGTGATCCATGAGTTCGACCCCTCCGCCGTACGGCCCGGGCGGCGGCCCCGGCGTACCGCGCGCGACTGGATCGTCGACTTCTCCTGCTTCCTGCTGGCCGTCGTCATCGGCATGATCGGCGCGGACGCGGTGGGCAACAACCCCCATGTCTCGCACTCCGCGGCCGGCCTCGACCCACTGCTCGGCGCCCTCGCCTGCGCCGCCGTATGGCTGCGCAGGCGCTGGCCGGTGGGCCTCGCCGTGGCCACCATCCCGCTCGGGCTGCTCTCCGACACCGCGGGCGGCGCCTGCGCGATCGCCCTGTTCACCCTCGCCGTGCACCGCCCCTTCAGATACGTGGCCTGGGTGGGCGGCATCAACATCGCCCTGGTCCCGGTCACCTTCCGGCTGCGCCCCGACGCCGACGTGTCCTACCTCCTCTCGGTCGTCTTCGCGACCCTGCTGATCTCCGCGATCGTCGGCTGGGGCCTGCTCGTGCGGTCCAAACGGCAGCTCATGCTCAGCCTGCGCGACCGCGCCCGGCGCGCCGAGACCGAGGCGCGGCTGCGGGCCGAACAGGCCCAGCGGCTGGCCCGGGAGGCCATCGCGCGCGAGATGCACGACGTCCTCGCGCACCGGCTGACGCTGCTCAGCGTGCACGCGGGCGCTCTGGAGTTCCGGCCGGACGCGCCCCGGGAGGAGGTCGCGCGCGCCGCCGGTGTGATCCGGGAGAGCGCGCACGAGGCGCTCCAGGACCTGCGGGAGATCATCGGCGTACTGCGGGCCGCGGACCAGGACGAGGGCGGGCGCCCCCAGCCGACCCTCGTCGCCCTGGACACCCTGGTCGCCGAGTCGCGCGAGGCCGGCATGAAGGTCGTCCTCGACAGCCGGGTCACCGACCCCGCCGCCGTGCCCGCCTCCGTCGGCCGCACCGCCTACCGCATCGCCCAGGAGGGCCTCACCAACGCCCGCAAGCACGCCCCCGGCGCGGAGGTCACGGTCACCGTCTCCGGCGGCCCGGGCGACGGACTCGTGGTCAGCGTGCACAACCCCGCGCCCGAGGGGGAGGTGCTCCACGTCCCCGGCTCGGGCCAGGGCCTGATCGGCCTCACCGAGCGCGCGACGCTGGCCGGCGGACGCCTGGAGCACGGGGCGCAGGACGACGGCGGCTTCCTGGTGACGGCGTGGCTGCCGTGGCCGTGAGCCGCCCGCCCGTCCGCCGCGTGGTCGCCGGACGCGCAACTTGCCCGTCCCCAACGGTGATTGCGCCCTGCCTCCGCGTGATTACGTAGGGCCCATGACTGTGATCAGACTGCTCCTGGTCGACGACGACCCCCTGGTGCGGGCCGGTCTGTCCCTGATGTTGGGCGGGGCGGAGGACATCGAGATCGTCGGCGAGGCGGCGGACGGCACCGAGGTCGAGGGCGCCGTCGACCGCACCCGCCCGGACGTCGTCCTCATGGACATCAGGATGCCGTCGGTGGACGGCCTCACGGCCACCGAGCGGCTGCGCGGCCGCCCCGACGCCCCCCAGGTCGTCGTCCTGACGACTTTTCACGCCGACGAACAGGTCCTGCGAGCCCTGCGCGCGGGCGCCGCCGGGTTCGTCCTCAAGGACACCCCGCCCGCCGAGATCCTCGCCGCCGTCCGCCGGGTCGCGGCCGGCGACCCGGTCCTGTCGCCCACCGTCACCCGCCAGTTGATGGCGCACGCGGCCGGCACCGCCGCCGACCGGCGCAAGGCACGCGCGCGTGAGCGCGTCGACGCCCTCAACGACCGCGAACGCGAGGTGGCCGTCGCGGTGGGCCAGGGTCTGTCCAACGCCGAGATCGCCGCCGCCCTCTACATGAGCGTCGCCACCGTCAAGACCCACGTCTCCCGCGTCCTGGCCAAGCTCGACCTCAACAACCGGGTGCAGATCGCGCTGTTGGCGTACGACGCGGGGTTGCTGGAGCAATCCGCGGAACCCGAGCCGGACGGGCACTAGGCGCGACCGCCGTGCGTTGACGGTGTGAAGGGGGAGCCTCATGACCGATGCAGTGATCGACCTCGGGGAGTACGGCGACGCGTTCCGCGTCGATCCGCACCCCGTGTACGCCGAGTTGCGTGCCCTCGGGCCCGTCCACCGGGTGCGACCGCCCGGCTCCGACGCCGGCTACTCCACCTGGCTCGTCGTCGGCCACGAGGAGGCACGCGCCGCGCTCGCCGATTCCCGGCTCGCCAAGGACGGCCGCCGCATCGGCGTGCTGTTCCACGAGGACGAACTGATAGGCCGCCATCTGCTGGGCAGCGACCCGCCCGAGCACACCCGGCTGCGCGGCCTGGTCTCCCGGGCCTTCACCATGCGCCGGGTGGAGCGCCTGCGCCCCAGGATCCAGGAGATCACCGACGACCTCCTCGACGCGATGCTGCCGCACGGCCGCGCCGACCTCGTGGCGTCCCTCGCCTACCCGCTGCCGATCACCGTGATCTGCGAACTCCTCGGCGTGCCCGAGATGGACCGCGGCGAGTTCCGCAAGCTCTCCACGGAGGTCGTGGCACCCACGAGCGTGGAGAGCTCGTACGACGCCGTCCTGCGCCTCCGTGAGTACCTGACGGAGCTCATCGAGGACAAGCGTTGCGCAGGGCCCAGCGACGACCTGCTCGGCGACCTCATCCGCACGACCGCCGAGGACGGCGACCGGCTCTCCCCCTCGGAGCTGCGCGGCATGGCCTTCCTGCTGCTGATCGCGGGCCACGAGACCACGGTCAACCTCCTCACCAACAGCGTGCACGCCCTGCTCACCCACCCCGGCCAGCTGGCCGCCCTGCGCGCCGACATGACCCTCGTCGACGCCGCCGTCGAGGAGACCCTGCGCTACGAGGGCCCGGTGGAGAACGCGACCTTCCGCTTCGCCGCCGAGCCCCTGGAGATCGCGGGACGGGTCATAGGCCAGGGCGACCCGGTGATGATCTGCCTCAGCGCGGCCGACCGCGACGACTCCCGCTACCCCGCCCCGGACGACTTCGACCTCCACCGCGACACCCGCGGCCACCTCGCGTTCGGCCACGGCCTCCACTACTGCCTGGGCGCCCCACTGGCCCGCCTGGAGGCCCGGACGGCACTCCGGACCCTGCTGGAGCGGGCCCCGGCACTCGCGCTGGACGGGCCGCCGGGGGAGTGGCTGCCGGGGATGCTGATCCGGGGGGTGCGGAGTCTTCGCGTGCGGTGGTGAGCCCTCTCGGGGGTGTCAGGTGTCGGGGCCCCCGGAGGGTCCCGGTCCGCCCCGGTGGGCTCCAGGTGGGTCCGGTGGCCCCAGTGGGCCCCTGTGGGTTCAGAAGGCGGCCGCGCTCGTGCCGCCCGGGATCTCCGCCAGCCGTACGGCCCGGTGCTCCCGTCGGGACACCTCGCACGCCTCGGCGATCCGCAGCGCCTGGAGGGCCTCCCGGCCGTCGCAGGGGTTGGCCCGCTCGCCCCGGACCACCTCGATGAACGCGGCCAGCTCGGCCTCGTAGGCCGGTCCGAACCGCTCCAGGAACCCCGTCCAGGGCTTGTCCGCCGCGGGCGGCCCGGTCGGCTCGGTGGACGCGATGGGCGTCCGGTCGTCCAGGCCCACCACGACCTGGTCCAGCTCCCCGGCGAGCTCCATGCGCACGTCGTACCCGGCCCCGTTCAACCGCGTGGCCGTGGCCGTCGCGAGGGTCCCGTCGTCGAGGGTGAGCAGGGCCGCCGCGGTGTCCACGTCCCCCGCGGCCCGGAACATCGGCGGACCGGCGTCCGACCCGGCCGCGTACACGTCGACGACCTCGTGCCCGGTCACCCAGCGCAGCATGTCGAAGTCGTGGATCAGCGTGTCCCGGTACAGCCCGCCGGACAGCGGCAGCCACTCCGCGGGCGGCGGCGCCTGGTCGGAGGTCAGCGCCCGCACGGTGTGCAGCCGGCCGAGCCGCCCCGAGCGCACGGCCTCCCGCGCGCCCGTGTAGCCCGCGTCGAAGCGGCGCTGGAAGCCCATCTGGAGAATCGTCCCTGCGGTCTCGACCTCGGCGATGGCGTGCAGCGTGCCGGGCAGGTCCAGCGCGATGGGCTTCTCGCAGAACACCGGCAGTCCCGAGCGCGCCGCCCGGCCGATCAGCTCGGCGTGGGCCGAGGTCGCCGTAGTGATCACCACGGCGTCCACGCCCCATTTGAAGATCTCGTCGACGCCGGGGGCCGCGGTCTCCCCCAGGCGGTGCGCGAGTTCCTGGGCCCGTGCGCCGTCCGCGTCCGTGAGGATTAAGGAACCGACCTCCCGATGGCGGCTGAGCGTGTTCGCATGAATGGTGCCGATGCGGCCCGTCCCAATGACCCCTATGCGCATGTGAACAAAATGTGGTCGATGGCCGCCCGCTGTCAATCCGTATGTCCGGACAACCGAACTACACAACTTCCCGTCAACAACGCACACAGCTACGCTCGGCCCCGTGCCGAAACCAGAAGTGGACCCGACCGTGACGCTCGAGCTCAGCGTGGACCGCAGCAGCCCGGTGCCGCTGTACTTCCAGCTGTCCCAGCAGCTGGAGGCCGCCATCGAGCACGGAACGCTCACCCCCGGCAGCCTCCTGGGCAACGAGATCGAGCTCGCCGCCCGCCTCGGCCTGTCCCGGCCCACCGTCCGCCAGGCCATCCAGTCGCTCGTCGACAAGGGCCTGCTCGTGCGCCGCCGCGGAGTCGGCACCCAGGTCGTGCACAGCCAGGTGAAGCGCCCCCTGGAGCTCAGCAGCCTCTACGACGACCTGGAGGCGGCCGGCCAGCGCCCCGCGACGAAGGTCCTGGTCAACACCGTCGTGCCGGCCACCGCCGAGATCGCCGCGGCACTCGGTGTCGCCGAGGACAGCGACGTGCACCGGGTGGAACGCCTGCGCCTGGCCCATGGCGAGCCGATGGCCCACCTGTGCAACTTCATTCCCCCGGCCCTCCTCGACCTGGACACCGCCCAACTGGAGACCACGGGCCTCTACCGCATGATGCGAGCGGCCGGCATCACCCTCCACAGCGCCCGCCAGACGATCGGCGCCCGAGCGGCCACGGCAGAGGAGGCGGACCGCCTGGCGGAGGAGGTGGGGGCACCTTTGCTGACAATGCAACGTGTGACCTTCGACGACACGGGCAGAGCGGTGGAATACGGCACACACACATATCGCCCGACGCGCTACTCATTCGAATTCCAGCTCCTGGTCCGACCCTAAAGGGGCGCGGGGAACTGCGCGCTCAGCCCCCACTCACCCGCACCCGGCAACGAATCGCGCACCCCCCTTTGCTCCCCCGTGTTCGGCACCCGCAGGGCCCGTGCGGCAGAATCGGGCCTTGATGAGCACCTACGGCAACTTCAGCGCCCCCATAGGCTCCCGCCGCGCCCCCGCCCTGCGGACCGTCGGCACGCGGGAACGCCGCTCACACCTGACCGCACCCCGCGTGCCGACGGTGGGCATCGACATCGGCGGCACCAAGGTCATGGCGGGTGTCGTCGACGCCGACGGCAACATCCTGGAGAAGGTCCGCACCGAGACCCCGGACAAGTCCAAGAGCCCCAAGGTCGTCGAGGACACCATCGTCGAACTGGTCCTGGACCTCTCCGACCGCCACGACGTCCACGCCGTCGGCATCGGCGCGGCCGGCTGGGTCGACGCCGACCGCAACCGCGTGCTGTTCGCCCCCCACCTGTCCTGGCGCAACGAGCCCCTGCGCGACCGCATCGCCGGCCGCCTCGCGGTCCCGGTCCTGGTGGACAACGACGCCAACACCGCCGCCTGGGCCGAGTGGCGCTTCGGCGCGGGCCGCGGCGAGGACCACCTCGTCATGATCACGCTCGGCACCGGCATCGGCGGCGCGATCCTGGAGGACGGCCAGGTCAAGCGGGGCAAGTACGGCGTCGCCGGAGAGTTCGGCCATATGCAGGTCGTGCCCGGCGGCCACCGCTGCCCGTGCGGCAACCGCGGCTGCTGGGAGCAGTACAGCTCCGGCAACGCGCTGGTCAGGGAGGCCAGGGAGCTGGCCGCCGCCGACTCCCCGGTGGCGTACGGGATCATCGAGCACGTCAAGGGCAACATCGGCGACATCACCGGTCCGATGATCACCGAGCTGGCCCGTGAGGGCGACGCGATGTGCATCGAGCTGCTCCAGGACATCGGTCAGTGGCTCGGCGTCGGCATCGCCAACCTCGCGGCCGCCCTCGACCCGTCCTGCTTCGTCATCGGCGGCGGGGTCAGCGCGGCCGACGACCTCCTGATCGGCCCCGCGCGGGACGCGTTCAAGCGTCAGCTCACGGGCCGCGGCTACCGCCCCGAGGCCCGTATCGCTCGGGCCCAGCTGGGCCCGGAGGCGGGCATGGTCGGCGCCGCCGACCTCGCCCGCCTGGTCGCCCGCCGCTTCCGCCGCGCCAACCGGCGCCGGGTCGAGCGGCACGAACGCTACGAGCGGTACGTGGAGGCCCGGCGCACGTCCCGGGACACCGCGTGAACGCATCCCTGCCGCGCCAGGCCTCGGCGCCCCCCGACGGACCGGAGCGGCCCACCGAGGACCGCCGGCACATGATCCGCCGCCGGGCGATCACCCTGCTCATCATCGGACTGCTGATCGGCGTCCCGGCCGGCTATCTGGCGATCTCCGCGAGCCAGAGCCGCGACAGCGGCAAGGACAAGGAGGCGAAGTACTCGGCGACGGGCCTCACCCCCGGCTGGCCGTCCAAGGTCCAGCGGCGCCTCTACCAGGTGCCGGTCCCGCACCCCGCCGACCTGGTCGCCTCCTACGAGACCAACAACTGGAAGACCAGCCGCCTCTACGTCCAGTTCCGCACGACCGACGCGGGCCTCGCCGCCTTCCTCACCGGCATGGGCGTCAGCCGCGCCGACCTGAAGAAGAACGACATCTCCATCAGCGAGCGCGACCAGAAGGTCAGCGGCTGGAAGTTCGACGGACCCCGCTCCTGGTGGGGCCTGTCCCACGCGCAGAAGGACCCGGCGCCCACCCAGGACGTCATGGTCAACCTGACCGTCCCGAACGCCCCGAAGGTGTACGTCGTCTCGCGTACGGTCCCCTGATCCGGCCCCTCCGGCGAGCGGCCCGCCGGTCGCCGGAGCCGATTGTCAGACCCCGCCCGTAGAGTCGAAGACGACTGATCCGACACGCGGGCGGGAGGTGACAGGACGTATGAGCGACCGGGCCATGGTGGTCGAGCGGCAGGGACCGGCCGAGGGGCAGGGAGCAGCCGAGCGGCAGGAAGCAGCCGAGCGGCAGGGAGCGGCCGTCCCTGTGCGACTCGCCGCGGTCTTCCTCCCCGCGCCCCTTCCCCGTGAGGGCCGCGTCGCGTTCTGGGACCCCGAGGACACCCCCCTGCCCACCGAGCTCACCGAGACCGGCCCCGCGTCGGCCGAGCTCACCGAGCTCACCGAGCTCACCGTCGTACGACCGCATGGCGCCGGAGTCCGCCGCCGGACCGCTCCCGCCCTCTCGCTGCCGGTCGGCGAGGCCCTCCCGCTGCTCGTCCGGGCCCGGCGCGACCCCGGCGCCCATCCCGCCACCGCCTGCTGGGGCGCGGCCGCCCTGCACGCGCTGCGGCTCACCGCCCGAGGGCGCCTGCTGCCCGGCCTGACCGCCACCGGCCATGACGCCTGGCGGGCCGGCCCCCTGGACCCCGACGACATCGCCCACCTGCGCGCGGTCGCCGCCGCCCTGCCGTACGAGGGCCACGCGGTCCCGCTGCCGGGGCCCGGCCCGCTGCGGCTGCCGGAGCCGGAAGCGCTGATGCGCTCCTTCCTGGACGCGGTCGCGGACACCCTGCCCCGCACCCCGGCCGCCCCCTTCGCCTCCGGCAAACCCTTCGCCGCCCGCGCACCCCAGCGGCTGCCGCACGCCCACGACTGGGCCGCCGAGGTCGCCGCGGGCATGGACGCGGGCGTGCGGATCTCGCTCCGCCTGGACCTGTCGGCGTACAACCTCTTCCACCCGGACGACGCCGGGGCGCGCAGCGCGGGCGCCGCGATCGTCCAGGTGCACAGCCTCGCCGACCCGACCCTGGTGACCGACGCGGCGGCGCTGTGGGCGGGCGCCGCCGACGCCGTCTTCGGACCACGCGCACGCGTGGACGCCGCCCTCGCCGTGCGGCGTGCGGCCCGGGTCTGGCCACCGCTGGACCGGCTCTCCGAGCAGGATGTCCCCGACGTACTGGCCCTGTCCGACGAGGAGTTGGGCGATCTGCTCGGCGTGGCGGCGACCCGGCTCGCCGCGGCCGGGGTGGCGGTGCACTGGCCGCGGGACCTGGCGCAGGACCTCACCGCGGCCGCGGTCGTACGCCCCGCGCCGGGCTCGGCGACCGACGGCACCGGTTTCTTCGAGAGCGAGGAACTCCTCCAGTTCCGCTGGCAGTTGGCGCTCGGCGGCGACCCGCTCAGCGAGGCCGAGATGGACGCGCTGGCCGAGGCCCACCGACCCGTCGTACGCCTCAGGGACCAGTGGGTGCTGGTCGATCCCGCCCTCGTCCGCAAGGCCCGCAAACGCGAACTGGGCCTGCTCGACCCGGTCGACGCGCTCTCGGTGGCCCTCACCGGCAGCGCGGAGGTCGACGGCGAGACCGTGGAGGCGGTGCCGGTCGGCGCGCTCGCCGCCCTGCGCGACCGCCTGACGACCGGCGTGCACCCCGCCGAACCCCCGCCCGGCCTGCACGCCACCCTCCGGGACTACCAGCTCCGCGGCCTCGCCTGGCTGGACCTCATGACCTCCCTCGGCCTCGGCGGCTGCCTCGCCGACGACATGGGACTCGGCAAGACGATCACCGTCATCGCCCTGCACCTGCGCCGGGCGCGCCGCGAGCCGACCCTCGTCGTCTGTCCCGCCTCCCTGCTGGGCAACTGGCAGCGGGAGATCACCCGCTTCGCACCCGGCGTCCCCGTCCGCCGCTTCCACGGCACGGAGCGCAGCCTGGACGACCTGGAGGGCGGTTTCGTCCTCACCACGTACGGCACCATGCGGGCGGCCGCGGCCCGGCTGTCGGAGCAGCACTGGGGCATGGTCGTCGCGGACGAGGCCCAGCATGTGAAGAACCCCTACTCGGCGACCGCGAAGGCCCTGCGCACCATCCCGTCGCCCGCGCGCGTGGCCCTCACCGGCACCCCGGTCGAGAACAACCTCTCCGAGCTGTGGGCGCTGCTCGACTGGACGACCCCCGGGCTCCTCGGCCCGCTGAAGTCCTTCCGCGCCCGGCACGCGCGCGCGGTGGAGAACGGCGAGGACGAGGAGGCGGTGACCAGGCTGGCCCGACTGGTCCGGCCCTTCCTCCTGCGCCGCAAGAAGTCCGACCCGGGCATCGTCCCCGAACTGCCGCCCAAGACGGAGACCGACCACCCGGTCCCGCTCACCCGCGAACAGGCCTCGCTGTACGAGGCGGTGGTGCGCGAGTCGATGCTGGCCATCGAGACGGCGGAGGGCATCGCGCGCCGGGGGCTGGTGCTGAAGCTGCTGGGGGCGCTGAAGCAGATCTGCGACCATCCCGCGCTGTACCTGAAGGAGGAGGTGCCGCCGGCGGCGGGTGACCGCCTCGCCGCCCGCTCGGGCAAACTGGCCCTGCTGGACGAGCTGTTGGACACCCTGCTGGCGGAGGACGGCTCGGCGCTCGTCTTCACGCAGTACGTCGGTATGGCCCGCCTCATCACCGCGCACCTCGCCGCCCGCGCGATCCCGGTGGACCTGCTGCACGGGGGCACGCCGGTGCCGGAGCGGGAGCGGATGGTGGACCGTTTCCAGAGCGGTGCGATCCCGGTCCTGGTGCTGTCCTTGAAGGCGGCGGGGACCGGCCTCAACCTCACCCGCGCGGGCCATGTGGTCCACTTCGACCGCTGGTGGAACCCGGCCGTGGAGGAGCAGGCCACCGACCGCGCCTACCGCATCGGCCAGACCCAGCCCGTCCAGGTCCACCGCCTCATCACCGAGGGCACGGTGGAGGACCGCATCGCGGAGATGCTGGAGTCCAAGCGGGCCCTCGCCGACGCGATCCTCGGTTCCGGCGAGTCCGCCCTCACCGAACTCACGGACCGTGAACTGACCGACCTGGTCTCCCTGAGGAGGCCGTCATGACCCCGGGCCCCGCGGACGAGGCCCGCCGGGCCCTGCGGGCGGCACGGGAGCGGGCCACGGGGTCCGCGGGTGAGGAGGCTCACGGTCCTGAGCCGGAGAGGCCGGACGACTTTGTGGTCCAGGGGGTGGAGAGTTCAGCGGCGGAGGGGGCGCACAGTGCCGCCGTGGAGGAGCCGGCCGGCTTCACCGCGGAGGAGAGGGCTCGCTCGGCGGATGAGGGTGCGGCTGCTCGGGTGTCCGTAGAGGGTGACGGGTCCGGGGTGTCCGGTGGGCAGGGCACAGCCGGTGCGGTGTCCGAGGATGCCCTGGAAGACCCCGCCCCGCCCGAGCATCGACCAGGTGACGCGGCCCGTGCCGCACTGCGGGAGGCCGTCGCTGCCCGGCGTCACTCGATCCCGGCGGGTGCGGATGACGGCACAGGTCGGGCCGACGCAGGTGCGGTCGACGCCCCCGGTCCCGCCCCCGCCCCCGCCCCCGGTCCCGCCTCCGCCCCCGCCCCCGGTTCCGCGAGTGAGGAACCGGACCGGACCGAAGAAGCCGCTGCACCCGCTCCACCCGCCCTCGACGACACCCCCCGCCCTTCGGACGTGCGCCCCGGGGACGCCGCTCGCGAGGCGCTGCGGGCGGCACGCAAGCGGCGGGCGGACGCCGAGGCCGCGGAGGCGGAGGCCGCTCTCGCACGTCGGTCGCGGCGCGGCACGCGGACCCCGTCGCGGGACCGGATGCCTGCACCCCGTCCGGCTGCCGGTGTACGAGCCCGTGACGTACGGGAGTTGCTGGCGGACGCCTTCCGGATGCCTGACGACGTGACCGGGCCGGAGGAGCGGCACGAGGACAACGGCCCTTCCCAGGAAGGGACTTCCTCCCAGGCCGCTCCCACTCCCACTCTCGATGAAACCTTCCCGCCCACCCCCCGCCACGCCCACTCCATGGCCGCCCCCAACCGGGACAGCGACCTGCGTCGCACCTTCCCCGCCTTTCCTCCCCACGCCTCGGACGCCGCCCGGTTCGCCGCCACATGGTGGGGCAATGCCTGGGTCACCGCCCTGGAGGAGGGCGCGCTGGACGCCAAGCGGCTTGCGCGGGGCCGGGGTTACGCCGAGCAGGGGCACGTGGACGCCATCACCGTGACGCCGGGGCTCGTGCTGGCGTACGTGCAGGGGAGCCGCCCCCGCCCGTACCGGGTACAGGTGCGCCTGCGGACGCTCGGCGACGCCGACTGGGACCGGTTCCTGGACCTCGCCGCCGACCGCACCGGACACATCGCCGCACTGCTGGACAGGGAGATGCCCCAGTCGCTGGCGGAGTGCGGAGTGCCGCTGCTCCCCGGCCCCGGCGACCTCGAACCGCAGTGCAGCTGCCCCGACCGCGGTCATCCCTGCAAGCATGCCGCCGCCCTCTGCTACCAGACCGCCCGCCTCCTCGACGCCGACCCCTTCGTCCTGCTCCTGCTGCGCGGCCGGGGCGAACGCGAACTCCTCGACGCGCTGTCCCGCCTCAGCGCCGCCCGCGCCGCCCGCGCGGCACAGGAGAAGGAGCCGGCCCCCCTGCCCGGCGTACGGGCGAGCGAAGCCCTCGCGCCCCGCCGGCTCCCGCCGCTCCCGGCCCCGCTGCCCGTCCCCGCACACCCCGAGCAGCCACCGGCGTACCCCGCCTCCCCGGGCGGCCCCGACCCGTTCGCCCTGGACCAGCTGGCCACCGACGCCGCCGCCCGCGCCCACGCCCTGCTCGGCACCGGCCATGACCCGGTCGGCGAACTGACCCTGTGGCAGGACGCGGTCCGGCTCGCCGCGGCCCGCCCCGGTTCCGGACTCACCGCGGGCACCCGCGCCCTCTACGCCTCCCTGGCCGCCGCCACCGACCGCTCCCCGGCCGATCTGGCCCGCGCGGTCGCCGCCTGGCGCCAGGGCGGCCTCGAAGGCCTCGCCGTCCTCGAAGAGCCCTGGGACCCGCCGGCCGGCCGCTTCGACCGCGCCCGGCCCCTCCTGCTCGCCGCCGACCTGCCCGCCTTCCGGCCCTGGCGCAACCACCTCACCCACCCCCGCGGCCATGTCCAGCTCCGCCTGGGCCGCGACGGCCTGTGGTACGCCTACGAGTCCGAACCGGGCCACGACGACTGGTGGCCCCGCGGCACTCCCGACCTCGACCCGGTCGGCGCTCTCACCGGCCTGGGCACCCCGAGCGACCTGTGAGCGGACCCTCCGTACGGCCGCACAGCACAGCGCTCGGACATCCCGTGAAGACGGTGTGAGGGTTGGCCGGTGATGTTCGGGAGCCCGCTGTGGGGTGCGGGGGCTCCGGGTCCGGACCGTAGGAAAAGGCGGTTAGCGTGGGGGCCGTGAGTGAGACGACGACCCCTGCCCTCCAGTACCGATTCGACGGCCCGGAAGACGCCCCGGTCCTGATTCTGGGCCCGTCGCTCGGGACCACGTGGCACATGTGGGACCGCCAGGTCCCCGACCTGATCAAGCAGTGGCGGGTCTTCCGGTTCGATCTGCCGGGACACGGCGGCGCCCACGCCTACCCGGCGGGCTCCGTCGGCGACCTCACCGACCGGCTGCTCGCCACCCTCGACCGGTTCGGGGTGCAGCGCTTCGGCTACGCGGGCTGCGCGCTCGGCGGTGCCGTCGGCATGGAGTTGGCGCTGCGCCACCCGGACCGGCTCGCCTCGCTCGCGCTGATCGCCGCCTCGCCCCGCTTCGGCAGCGCCGACGAGTTCCGCCAGCGCGGGGTGATCGTCCGGACGAACGGGCTCGACCCCATCGCCCGGACGTCCCCGGAGCGCTGGTTCACCTCCGGGTTCGCCGCCGCCCAGCCCGCGATCACCGACTGGGCCGTGCAGATGGTGCGCACCACCGACCCCGGCTGCTACATCGCGGCCTGCGAGGCGCTCGCCGCCTTCGACGTGCGGGCCGAGCTCGCGAGCGTCGGGGTGCCGACGCTGGTCCTCGTCGGCTCCGACGACCAGGTCACCGGACCGGCCGAGGCCCGCACCCTGGTCGCGGGCATCCCGGACGCCCGGCTCGCGGTCGTGCCCGGCGCCTCCCATCTGGTGCCGGTCGAGCAGCCCGCGGCCGTCACCGACCTCCTGGTCAGACACTTCTCCACGGCCTGGCAGCCCGCCTTCGACTCCGCCACCGGCCAGACCGCGATCCCCGCGGCCCCCGTCAAGCCGGTCCTGGCGGCCGCCCCGCCGCAGCCCGTGCCGATCGCCGAGATCGCCCCGGTCGCCCCGGCCCCCCAGAGCGCCGTCCGGGCCGACCCGTACGACGCGGGCATCAAGGTCCGCCGGGAGGTGCTCGGCGACGCCCACGTGGACCGGGCGCTGGCGCAGGCCGACGAGTTCTCCGGCGACTTCCAGGAGTTCGTCACCCGCTACGCCTGGGGCGAGATCTGGGACCGGCCCGGCCTCGACCGCCGCTCCCGCAGCGTCGCCACCCTCACCGCGCTGGTGGCCGGCGGGCACCTGGACGAGCTCGTCTTCCACACCCGGGCCGCCCTGCGCAACGGCCTCACCCCCGCCGAGATCAAGGAGGTGCTCCTCCAGGCGGCCGTCTACTGCGGGGTCCCGGCGGCCAACAGCGCCTTCAAGGTGGCCCAGCAGGTCATCCGCGAGGAGACCACGCCGACCGACTGAGCGCGGGCGGAGGCAGTATGGATGCCATGAAGCTCACGAAGAAGTCGCACGCCTGCGTCCGCCTGGAGAAGGACGGACGGACCCTCGTCCTCGACCCCGGGGGGTTCAGCGAGGAGGACGCCGCCCTCGGCGCCGACGCGATCCTCGTCACCCACGAGCACCTCGACCACTTCGACGAGGAACGGCTGCGCACCGCCCTGGAGGCCAACCCGGCCGCCGAGATCTGGACGCTGCGGTCGGTCGCCGAGAAGATCTCGGCCGCCTTCCCGGGCCGCGTGCACACCGTCGGCCACGGCGACACCTTCACCGCCGCCGGCTTCGACGTCCAGGTCCACGGCGAACTGCACGCGGTGATCCACCCGGACATCCCGCGCATCACCAACGTCGGCTACCTGATCGACGGCGGCCGCGTCTTCCACCCCGGCGACGCCCTCACCGTCCCCGACCAGGCCGTCGAGACGCTGATGCTGCCCGTCATGGCCCCCTGGAGCAAGATCTCCGAGGTCATCGACTACGTCCGCGAGGTCAAGCCGCAGCGCGCCTACGACATCCACGACGCCCTCCTCACCGACCTCGCCCGTCCGATCTACGACAACCAGATCGGCGCCCTCGGCGGCGCCGAGCACCTGCGTCTCGCGCCGGGGGAGAGCACGTCTCTGTGAGTGTCAGTGCCGCCCGGTAGGTTGTCAGGCATGCGCATCGCGACCTGGAACGTCAACTCGATCACCGCCCGGCTCCCGAGGCTGCTGGCCTGGCTGGAGAGCACCGGCACCGATGTGCTGTGCCTCCAGGAGGCCAAGCTCGCCGAGGAGCAGTTCCCGTTCGACCAGCTGCGCGAGGCGGGCTACGAGGCGGCGGTGCACGCGACCGGCCGGTGGAACGGCGTGGCGGTGATCTCCCGGGTGGGCCTGGAGGACGTCGTCAAGGGCCTGCCCGGCGACCCCGGTTACGACGGCGCCCCCGAGCCCCGCGCCATCTCCGCGACCTGCGGCCCGGTCCGCGTGTGGTCGGTGTACGTGCCGAACGGCCGCGAGGTGGACCACCCGCACTACGCCTACAAGCTCCAGTGGTTCGAGGCCCTGAGGGCCGCGGTCGCCGGCGACGCGGCCGGCAGCCGCCCCTTCGCGGTCCTGGGCGACTACAACGTGGCGCCGACGGACGACGACGTCTACGACGTGGCCGCCTTCGAGGGCCTCACCCATGTCACCCCGGCCGAGCGTGCCGCCCTGGCCTCCCTGCGCGAGGCGGGCCTGTCCGACGTGGTCCCGCGCCCCCTGAAGTACGACCACCCGTTCACGTACTGGGACTACCGCCAGCTCTGCTTCCCGAAGAACCGCGGCATGCGGATCGACCTGGTGTACGGCAACGAGGCGTTCGCGAAGGCCGTCACCGACGCCTACGTCGACCGGGAGGAGCGCAAGGGCAAGGGCGCCTCGGACCACGCGCCGGTGGTCGTGGACCTGGACGTCTAGGTCCCGGCCCTCACAACAGCGTCAGGTCCACCGACTCCGCGAGCGCCGCCAGCCCGGCGTCTCCCGGATGCAGACGGTCCCCGCTGTCGTAGTCGGCCCGCATGCGCTCGGGGCGGGCCGGGTCACGCACCACGCTGTCGAAGTCCAGGACGCCGTCGAACACCCCGGCGTCCCGGATCCAGGCGTTGACCGCGACCCGCTCGGCGTCGACGGCGGCCGTGCACCGCGCCTCGCCCCCGCAGGGCAGGATCGTCGCCCCGAGCATCCGCAGCCCGCGCGCGTGCCCCCGCTCCGCGAGCTCCCGCAGCCCGGCCACGACCTCCCGCGCCGACGCCCCCGACCGCAGGTCGTTGACCCCCTCGAACACCACGGCGGTACGCACCGACGCCTGGGCGAGCACATCCCGGTCGAACCGGCTGAGGGCGCTCACCCCTTGGGTGACCGTGGAGACCCCGTCACCGGGATACCCGTCGAAGACCACACGGCTCCCGGAGATCCCCTGGTTGAGCATCCCATAGTGCGGCACCACACCTTGGGCGCGCAGCCGTGCGGCCAGCACATCCGGCCAGCGCCGGTTGGCGTCCGTGGTGGACCTGGTCCCGTCCGTGATCGAGTCCCCGAGCACCACCACGGACCCCGGCCCACCGCCCACGTCCACACCGGTCAGCAGCGGCCGGGTGGTGAGGATCGAGGTGTACGCCGCCGCCGAGCCGTCGGCCGTGTGGTCACCGGTCCCGCTCACGTACGACCGCTGCGCCCCGAGCCTGTGCAGCGGAGCCGCCGCCACCGTCCCCGGCAGATGGAAGCTCACCAGCAGATCGGCGCCCGCGGGCACCTCGAAGCCGAGGGGATCGCTGAACGCCTGTGCCCCGGCCGGGATCTCGACCCCGCGTGCCCCGGCGAAGCCCACCGCAACCGGTGTCCCGCGCGCCGCCGCACCCGCCTCCCGCACCGCCACACTCGCGCCGCCGATCCGCACCGGCGCCGCCGCGAAGGTGTTGTCGAACCGCAGCCGCACCCGGGGCCCGCCCACCGAGGTGTGCACCACGAGCCTGAGCGTCCGGTCGGTCCACGGACCCACGGCCAGGAAGCCGGAGGTCGCCGCCGCCCAACTCCCGCTCCAGCCCAGGGCCTTGGCCCGCACGGCGAGCGCGAACACATGCATGCCGGGCGCGTGCGGCAGCCGTACCGAAGCCACCTCGCGGTTCGGCGCCAGCGGCACTGTCACGACGTACAGCCGTGCCTTCTCGGTGAGTTGACCCTCGGGGGTGTTCACGTGCGGCAGTGCGACCGCCTTCGTGGCGAGGGGGCCGCGCCGCCAGTCGGGGACCGACAGCCGGTAGGCCGAGCCGCTGCCGTCGGCGTAGGTCACCGAGCCCGAGCCCTCGACGGGTCGACCCAGGGTGCCCGTGGCCAGAAAGGCGAGGGCGTTCCCGCGGCCGCGCACGCGGACGTCCTGCCCGGCGGCCCGGACATGGTCGGGAGCACCGGCCCGCCGGTCGGGCCAAGTCAGCCTGGCCGCCTGCACGGTGAGGGTGCGGCCGGGGGTCCAGCCGGCGGCGGCGAGGTCCTGCGCGGAGAGGGAGGCGCCCGACCCGTCGAGGTCCGCCTCGCCGGGCCGGGCGTCGTCGCTGACGGCGGTGCTGTCGAAGAGCCGCTCCAGAGGCAGCGGCACCGACCTCTCCCGCAGGACCGGTTCCGCCCCCACGGCCCGGCCCGCCGGCGCGAGGGCCGCGAGCAGAGCGAGAACCACAGCACCACCACGAACACCTCGGTGCACAGCCGGCTCCTTCTGCTCGCACGGCACAAAAAACGCATCGCGAAACTAGGGAGACATCCGTGGCAGGTCAACGCGCCATGCGCGAACTCGACCCGAAACGGCGGACCGCGCGCCTGTGGTGCACGCGGCCGGGTGAGTGACACGCTGGGCGTATGAAGATCCCTTTTCTGGGCGGCCGGAGTGACAAGCCCGGGACCCGCGACGCCGAGGGCATCGCCGAACTCCTCGCCGAGTGCGAGCTGCTGCGCTCCCACGCCTCCCGGTCGGGCGTCGAACTCGACGACACGGAGGCCTCGTTGGAGGCGCTCGACCAGTTGGTGCCCGGCTGGCGCGACGACGAGGAGGTCCTGCTCTGGCTGGGCAACGACGCCGGGCTCTATCTCGGCACGGTCATCGTGCGGACCGTCCCGGGGGCGGCCTGGGATCTGCGCTCGGACGGACAGCCCGTGATCCGGCTGGAATCCGGCCGTGAGTTCGATGTCGTGGCCGCCGGTCACGAGTGGGCCGGCAGCGGGGTGCCCGAGCTCTCGCAGCTCTACGCGGAGGTCGCCGAGGAGTGAATCCATGGCCGTAAGTACGGCGTAAATACGGCTAATGACCGAAAAGTGCGTGTCGTTCTTTATGTGCGATCTTGCCTCGATAGGTTGCGGCAACCACGACACAGCTGAGAGTGAGTAGGGCTGGGCATGGCCGTCGTCGATCCGTTGATCGAACTGCGTGACGTCAACAAGTACTACGGGGAGCTGCATGTCCTGCAGGACATCAACCTCACCGTCGGCAAGGGGGAGGTGGTCGTGGTCATCGGCCCTTCGGGGTCGGGCAAGTCCACGCTCTGCAGGACGATCAACCGCCTGGAGACCATCAAGTCCGGTTCCATCACGCTCGACGGGCAGCCGCTGCCCGCGGAGGGCAAGGCCCTCGCCAGGCTCCGTGCCGAGGTCGGCATGGTCTTCCAGTCCTTCAATCTGTTCGCCCACAAGACGGTCCTGCAGAACATCTCGCTGGGTCAGGTCAAGGTCCGGGGGCGCAAGAGGGAGCAGGCCGACCGGCGCTCCCGTGAACTCCTCGACCGGGTGGGCCTCGCCGACCAGGCCGACAAGTACCCCGCCCAGCTCTCCGGCGGCCAGCAGCAGCGTGTGGCCATCGCCCGCGCCCTCGCCATGGAGCCCAAGGCCCTGCTGTTCGACGAGCCGACCTCGGCCCTCGACCCGGAGATGATCAACGAGGTCCTGGAGGTCATGCGGCAACTGGCCCAGGAGGGCATGACCATGGTCGTCGTCACCCACGAGATGGGCTTCGCCCGTTCGGCCGCCAACCGCGTGGTGTTCATGGCGGACGGCCGCATCGTCGAGGACCGGGCGCCCGAGGACTTCTTCACCCACCCGGACAGCGAGCGTGCCAGGGACTTCCTCTCCAAGATCCTCAAGCACTGAGAGGGGCGACGGCCATGCTCGCGAGCCTCGACTACGATGGTCCGTTCACCCCCGCGGTGATGGCGTCCGGACCCCCAGGGACGCTGCTGCCGGGTGGGGGTCCCCCCACGGCCCTTGAACCGTAGGGGGCAGCAGTCACAGAGCCATACCCGCCCGGCGCCGGCCGGAGATCACTGCTCGCGCAGCGGAATCGACACGTACGACGGGTCGTTCGCCGGCGAGGAGAAGGTCAGCTGAGCGCCGGACGGGTTGTGCTCGATGTAGAGCGGGTCGACCGTGTCGACCACCAGGGCCAGACGATGCCCTGCCGGGACGTCGTAGGCCGTGGAGAACAGCTCCAGGTCGACGTCGAACGGCTTCCCGGGCGTCCGCCCGTGGAAGGTGTACGGCGCGTTGGAGACCAGCTTGCCGAGGCCGAGCGGCCCCACGTCGTACAGGTAGGCGACGAGGGTGCCGCTCTCCTTGGTCGGGGTGAGGGTGGTGTGCAACTCGGCGGTGCCGCGCACCCGTTGGGCGGTGGCGTACTTGCCCGACTGCCATACGGCGGCCCAGCGGCGGGGGAGCAGGGGGATCGAGGCGACCGGGGGAATCCGGGCGATCTGGTCGAGGATGCTGGACAGGAAGACGATCCCGCCGTCCGCGCCCGAGTCGACGTTGGTGTGGATCGTGGTGGTGCCCGACAGGGCGATCTTCTCCCGTGCGGCGCCGACGGACTTCCAGTCCGGGTAGCCCTCGTAGCCGTCCGTGGAACGGGACTTGAGCTGGACCGGCTCCTCGCGGTCGATCCCGTTGTCCTCGCCCTTGAGGTAGTGGTCGAACCACCGCCCGGTGTCGGTCCAGACGTCGTTGGGCAGTCCGAACAGCCCGGGGATCTCGGCGGTCGCGTGGTCGCCGGGCCTGAGCTCCAGTCTCTTCGGGCCGGTCAGCCTCTGGTAGAAGTCCGCGACCTGGTTGGGCGCGAAGACCGTGTCGCCCCACGCGTTGGCCAGCAGGACCGCCGTGCCGTTCTGGTTGAGCTGGTCCACGTAGGTGACGGCAGAACGTTTCTTCCCCCAATCGATCATCTCCTGCTCCTTCGACAGGTTCGACGCGTAGAAGTTGTCGAAGATCTGCCGGACCTCGGCGCTCTGGCGGCCGGTCACCAGGCTCGCGCCGTCCAGCACGGCACCGGCCTCGACGTGCTGGGTGCGCCCCGAGTAGATCGAGTCGATCAGGTCGGCCCAGCCGCTGAGCGAGGCGACCGCCTTGACGCGCTTGTCGTGCGCGGCGGCGATCAGGCTGATGCCGGCGCCGTACGAGACGCCCGCCATGCCGATGCGCCGGGCGTCGGAAGGGGTGTTGGCGAGCGCCCAGTCGATGACCTTGGACGCGTCCGCCGTGTCGGGCGGGCCCGCCACTTCTATCTCTCCGCCTGACTGCCAGAACCCGCGCACGTTGTAACTGACCACCACGTAACCGGAGTCGGCCAGCTTCTTGGCCTGGGCGAGGTACTCGACCTGGGGCAGGCCCCAACTGGTGGGCAGGACGAGCAGTGGGTAGCGCCGGGTGCCGTCGGCTCCGGCGGGCGTGAGGACGTTCGCCTTGAGGACGGTGCCGCCGTCGCCGGCGATGTCGACGAAGCGGACGGTGCCGGCCGCCTGGGCGCTGGGGGCGAGTCCGAGGGCGCCACCGGCGATCAGCGTCGCGCAGACGGCGCCCACGGTGGTCGTACGCAGGGCCTTGCGAGGGTGTCCCACGGGTCACTCCCTACTCGTGTCAGTGCAAAGTGACCAGACGGTAACCTCGACCGCTTACCGCAAGTAACCCGTCGGTAAGTTACGTGGGAGTAACGATTGTTGTCGTGTGAATGAATTCAGGACGCGCGGTGGGAGTTCCGTGCGGCCACCGGCAACGGTGTCTGGGCCGCGCGCGTCACGTCCGCGACCAGTTCGGCGACATCGGGGCCGTACGCCTGCGAGTTGACCACCTTCAGCAGCAGGACGAAGGAGCTGGTGCCGTACTTGCGGGACAGCCGCTCGTGGTTGCGGGCCAGGTAGCGGGTCGCGGCCTGGTTGGTGATCGCGGTCTGGCCGCAGAACAGGAAGACGGGCCTGCTCCGGCCGGGCTGGCCGGCGGTGAGGCGGGCGAGCAGGACGTACTCGGACACCCCCTTCTCCAGGAGGTAGCGCTCGCTGCCGATCTGGTACGTCATGCGGACCGGGCCGGATTCCGCCGGTTCGACCTTCACCAGCACCCCGGGAAGCATGGCGGCGATGTGCGCCATCATGCGCCGGTTCGACGTGGGACCGCCGACGCAGAACTCCGTGCGCTCCCCGAAGCCCTGCCGGGCCGCGTCCTGGGTGATCACCTCGGCGTTCGCGCCGCAGTCCTTGATGAGGGCGGAGAGTTCGAGCAGCGCGAACACGTCGTAGCGGTGCACCGAGAGATCGGTGCTGCCCGCGTCCCGGTTCACGACCAGCAGCGACTCGGAGTTGTCCGGCAGCCCGAAGAAGGCCTGCTTGCGGCGGAGTTTCCGCCTCCACAGGTACGTCCGGGCGAGCCAGCCGAGCGACGCGCTGATGCCCGCCGCCACCACGCCCAGGACGATGTTGCGCACGTCGTCTGTCATGGGCGCGCATGCTAGCGGGCCGACACGACTCCTACGTACCGGTGTTCGAAGTGTGGCATTCGCATGACACCTGTCCCGAAGAGGACTGTCGGGGCCACGGTGATGTGGTTACGCTGCGCGGACGGCCCTGACTGGAGGTACGGATGCGTCGCCCTGTCGCGCGGAAACTGTCGGTCCTGGCGGTCTCGGCCGCTGTGGTGTCGGTGGGGGCGGCAGCGCCGCCGCAGAGCACCTCGGCACCGCAGAAAGTGCCCGTCGCCGTCGGCTACGGGGGTGCCGTCTCCAGCGTCGACGCGGACGCCTCCGCCGCCGGCATCGAAGTCCTCAGGAAGGGCGGCAACGCGGTCGACGCGGCCGTCGCCACCGCCGCCGCGCTCGGCGTCACCGAGCCCTACTCCTCCGGCATCGGCGGGGGCGGCTACTTCGTCTACTACGACGCCAAGTCCCGTACGGTCCACACCATCGACGGCCGAGAGACGGCACCGCTGAGCGCCGACTCCAACCTGTTCGTGGAGAACGGCAAGCCGCTCGCCTTCGCCGACGCCGTCAGCAGCGGACTGAGCGTCGGGACCCCGGGCACCCCGGCCACCTGGGCCACGGCGCTCGGCCGGTGGGGCAGCAGATCCCTCGGCACCGTCCTCAAGCCCGCAGAGCGGATCGCGCGGGACGGGTTCGTGGTGGACGACACCTTCCGCACGCAGACCGCCTCCAACGAGACGCGGTTCCGGTACTTCCCCGACACAGCGAAGCTCTTCCTGCCGGGCGGTCAACTGCCGGTCGTGGGCTCGACCTTCAAGAACCCCGACCTCGCCCGCACCTACGCGGAGCTGGGGCGCAAGGGCGTCGACACGCTCTACCGGGGCGACCTCGGCGACGACATCGTCGACACCGTGAACCACCCTCCGGTGGACCCGGCCTCGGGCTGGAACGCCCGTCCCGGGGACCTGACCGAGAAGGACCTCGCCGCCTACCGGGCCAAGCTCCAGAAGCCGACCAAGACCTCCTACCGCGGGCTCGGCGTCTACTCCATCGCGCCCTCCTCCTCCGGCGGCACGACGGTCGGTGAGGCTCTCAACATCCTTGAGCACACCGACCTTTCGAAGGCCAGTGAGGTGCAGTACCTGCACCACTTCATCGAGGCGAGCCGGATCTCCTTCGCGGACCGGGGGCGCTGGGTCGGCGACCCCGCCTTCGAGGACGTACCGACGAAGGGGCTGCTGTCGAAGAAGTTCGCCGATTCGCGGGCCTGCCTGATCAAGGACGACGCGGTGCTGACGAGTCCGCTGGCGCCCGGGGACCCGCGGAATCCCGGGGCCTGCGCGAACAGTGGGACGGCGGCTCCGACGACGTACGAGGGCGAGAACACCACGCATCTGACGGTGGCCGACAAGTGGGGGAACGTCGTCTCCTACACGCTGACCATCGAGCAGACCGGCGGCAGCGCGATCACCGTGCCCGGACGCGGCTTCATCCTCAACAACGAGCTGACGGACTTCTCCTTCGCGCCGGCGAACCCCGCGGTGCACGACCCGAACCTGCCCGGTCCCGGCAAGCGGCCGCGGTCCTCCATCTCGCCGACGATCGTGCTCGACCGGCAGAACAAGCCGGTGGTGGCGCTGGGTTCGCCCGGTGGGGCGACCATCATCACCACCGTGCTTCAGGTGCTGACGGAGTTCGTGGACCGGGGGCTGCCGTTGGTGGACGCGATCGCCGCGCCCCGGGCGAGCCAGCGGAACGCCGCGCAGACGGAGTTGGAGCCGGCGTTGTACAGCAGTGGGACGCGGTCCCAACTGGAGGCCATCGGGCATTCGTTCAAGCTGAATCCGGAGATCGGGGCCGCTACGGGTGTGCAGCGGTTGCCTGGTGGGAAGTGGCTGGCGGCTGCTGAGACTGTTCGGCGGGGTGGGGGGTCTGCGCAAGTGGTGTATCCCGCGCCGTAGTTGTCTGCCCCTAGGGAGTCGCGGTGAATGTCAGTCCATCTGGTCCCGTGTCCACCGTCACCTGGTCGCCGTCCTTGATCGTGCCGTTCAGGAGCAGGCGGGACAGTTGGTTGTCCACCTCCCGCTGGATCGTGCGGCGCAACGGGCGGGCGCCGTACTCCGGTTGGTAGCCGCGTTCCGCGAGCCAGTCCACCGCGCTGTCCGTGAAGGTGACCTCGACGCCCTGGGCCCGGAGCAGGCGGCGGGTGCTCTGGAGCAACAGCTCGGTGATCTGGCGCAGTTGCTCGCCGGTGAGCTGGCGGAAGACGACGATCTCGTCGATGCGGTTCAGGAACTCGGGGCGGAAGTGGTCCCGCAGGGGGCGCAGGATCTGTTCCCGGCGGGCCTCCTCGTCCGCGTCGGATCCGCCCGACCCGAAGCCGATGCCCGCGCCCCTGCGGGTGATCGCCTCCGAGCCCAGGTTGCTGGTCATGACGATGACCGTGTTGGTGAAGTCGACCGTGCGGCCCTGGGAGTCGGTGAGGCGGCCGTCGTCGAGGACCTGGAGGAGGATGTTGAAGACGTCCGGGTGGGCCTTCTCCACCTCGTCCAGGAGGAGCAGCGAGTACGGGTGCCTGCGGACGACCTCCGTCAGCTGGCCCGCCTCCTCGTGGCCCACGTAGCCGGGCGGGGCGCCGATCAGACGGCTCACGGTGTGGCGCTCCTGGTACTCGCTCATGTCGAGGCGGACCATGCGCTCCTCGCTGCCGAACAGTGACTCGGCCAGGGCGCGGGCCAGTTCGGTCTTGCCGACGCCGGTCGGGCCGAGGAAGAGGAAGCTGCCGATCGGGCGGTCCGGGCTCGCGAGGCCCGCGCGGGAGCGCAGGACCGCGTCCGAGACGACCCGTACGGCCTCGTCCTGGCCGACCACCCGCTCGTGCAGGTGCTGCTCCAGGCCGAGCAGGCGGTCCTTCTCCTCCTCGGTGAGGCTGCTGACCGGGATGCCGGTGAGCCGGGACACCACCTCGGCGATGGCCTCCACGGTGACCTCCAGGTGCTGGCCCTCGTCGGCCTCGGCGCCCCCGGTGGCCTCGGCGATCCGCTGCTTCAACTCCGTGATCCGGTCCCGCAGTCGAGTGGCCTGCTCGTACTGCTCGTCGGTGACCGCCTGGTCCTTGTCCCGGGCGAGCTGCTCGACCTCGCGCTCCAGGGCCCGTACGTCCGTGCCCTTGGTGCGCGCGCGAAGGCGTACCCGTGCGCCCGCCTGGTCGATGAGGTCGATCGCCTTGTCCGGCAGCCGGCGGTCGGTGAGGTAGCGGTCGGAGAGCTCGACGGCCGCCACCAGCGCCTCGTCGGTGTAGCGGACCTGGTGGTGGGCCTCGTAGCGGTCGCTGAGGCCGCGCAGGATCTCGATGGCGTCCGCCACCGTGGGCTCCGGGACCAGGATGGGCTGGAAGCGGCGGGCCAGGGCCGCGTCCCTCTCGATCCTGCGGAACTCCTCCAGCGTGGTCGCGCCCACGATGTGCAGCTCGCCGCGGGCCAGGGCGGGCTTGAGGATGTTCCCGGCGTCCATGGAGCCGCCCTCGCCGCCCCCGCCGGCCCCGACGACGGTGTGCAGTTCGTCGATGAAGACGATCAGCCGGTCGGAGTTCTCGCGGATCTCGCCCACGATGTTCGTCAGGCGCTCCTCGAAGTCGCCCCGGTAGCGGGTGCCCGCGACCACGCCGGTCAGGTCGAGGGCGAAGACCCGGCGCCCGGTCAGTACGTCGGGCACGTCCCCGTCCACGATCCGCTGGGCCAGACCCTCCACGATGGCGGTCTTGCCGACGCCCGCGTCCCCGATGAGCACCGGGTTGTTCTTGCCGCGCCGGGACAGGACCTCGATGGTCTGCTCGATCTCGTCGTCCCGGCCGATCACCGGGTCGATACGGCCCTGGCGGGCCAGGTCGGTGAGGTCGCGGCCGTACTTGTCGAGGGTCGGGGTGGTCGTGGCGCGCTGTGCCTCGGTGCGGGGCTGGCCAGCGTCCGGGGACGCCTCGGGAGGCAGACCGGTGGAGGCGAAACGGGCCGAGTTGAGGATGTGCCCGGCCGCCGAGTCCGGGTTCGCGGCCAGGGCGCTCAGCACGTGCTCCGGGCCGATGTAACCGGCGCCCCGGGCCCGGGCCAGCTCGTGCGCGTCCAGCAGGGCCCGCTTGGCGGCCGGGGTCAGCGACAGCGAGGTCGGCGGCGGGGCCTCCTCCGGCTGGTGCTGGACCGGGCCGGAGCGTTCGTCGATCTCCGAGGCGAGCGAGTCGGGATCGGCACCCGCCCGGGTCAGCAGGGACCGGGTCGGCTCGGCGGCGAGCGCGGCCCGCAGCAGATGCTGGGTGTCCAGGTCCCGGCTGCCGTGCTCGGCGGCGTACTGGGCCGCCCCCCGCACCAGCTCCCGGGCCGGCTGGCTCAGCAGCTGGCCGATGTTGATCTGCCGCGGACCGGGACGTGGTCCGCCGAAGAAACGGGCGAGGAACTCTCCGAAGGCGTCATAGCCTTCCGGTCCGCTGAATCCGCTGGTCATGGCGTTCCCATCCGGCATCCCCATGGGGGTCCCCCCGAGCCGAGCCCGTCCGAGGATGGGGGGAGGGCCGGGGACGCCCTCGCTGATCGACGTGCCGGGGTCGGGTAACCCGGGTGCCAGCCGGTTACACCTTCGCACGGATGGGAGAGTGGGGCACGTCCAGTGGTCGTACCAGAACGGCAGTTCACAGGCCCGGTCCGAGGATCCGGGTGCGCGCCTCGTCCGGGGACGCACGCCGACTCAGCGGGCGGTCAGGACGCGTGGCCCGGTGTCCGTGACGGCGACCGTGTGCTCGACGTGCGCGGCCCGCGAGCCGTCGTTCGTCTTCAGCGTCCAGCCGTCCGGCGCCGCGTGGTACGCGTCGGTGCCGCCGGCGATGAGCATCGGCTCCAGCGCGAGCACCATGCCGTGCCGCAGGGCCAGACCCCGCCCCGGGCGCCCCTCGTTGGGGACCGGCGGGTCCTCGTGCATACGGCGGCCGATGCCGTGGCCGCCGAAGTCGTCCATGATGCCGTAGCCCCCGGCGCGGCACACCGTGCCGATCGCGTGCGCGATGTCCCCGATGCGGTTGCCCACGACCGCGGCCTCGATCCCGGCTTCGAGGGCCCGCTCGGCGGTCTCGATCAGCCGTACGTCCTCGGGGCGCGGCCGGCCGACCGTGAAGCTGATCGCCGAGTCGCCCGCCCAGCCGCCGAGTTGGGCACCGCAGTCGATCGAGACGAGGTCGCCGTCGCGCAGTCGGTAGCCGGTCGGGATGCCGTGCACGATCGCGTCGTTCACGGAGGCGCAGATGACGGCGGGGAAGGGGGTGGTGGCGAAGGTGGGCCGGTAGCCGAGGAAGGGCGAGGACGCCCCGGCCCCGCGCAGCACCCCGCGCGCCACCTCGTCCAGCTCCAGCAGGGATACGCCCACGTCAGCGGCCTGCTCCACGGCTGTCAGGGCACGCCCGACGACCTGTCCCGCCTCGTACATGGCATCCATCGATGTGTCCGTCTTCAGTTCCACCATGCCAATTACTATACCGGTATTAGAATGGGGGCATGGTGCGCACCCCTCTCACTCCCGAAGAACGCGAACGCGGCGAGCGGCTCGGCCGGCTGCTGCGCGAGGCGCGTGGCAGCCGCAGCATGACCGAGGTCGCCGCGAGCGCCGGAATCTCCGCGGAGACCCTCCGGAAGATCGAGACCGGACGGGCGCCGACCCCGGCGTTCTTCACGGTCGCCGCGCTCGCCCGGGCGCTCGCGCTGTCGATGGACGAGTTGGCCGGACTGTGCGAGCCGGCGGGCGTGTGAGGGGAGTTCGGCCAGTGGCCGAGGGTGCGTCAGGAGACTGCTGCTGCGCCTTTGAAAACTTGCCGTAGCCCGTTCGTAACACTGCTGGTGTTGCCTTACGGACCGGAGTGCTCCGGTCTAACGGGAGTTGAGCGATGGCAGTGGATCAACTCCCGGGTCAGGTGCGGGAGTTCGTGGCCTACCTGGACGCTGTGCTGGCGCGTCTTGACCAGGGCGCCGGCTGGTGCGCGGTGTTCTGGCAGCGCGATCCCGACGGTATGCAAGCGTGCCTGGACGGCCGGGAGATCCCGCCCTGGGACGTGGTGGAGGCGCTCCTCCAGGACCTCGCCATGGCGTACGGCCCCGAGGCGGCGCGGGCCGAGGCGGAGCGGGCCCGTCCGCTGCACGCCGCCGCGCAGACCGCCCACGACGCCCGTCCGGGCGGCCGGGACGCCCTCCGTGACCGCTTCGACGTCATGCTCCGCGAACAGCGCTATGCCGCGGAACGGCAGGCCCAACTGGGCCGCCTGCTCGCGGCGGCCACCACCCAGGAGCAGGCCGACGCCCTCCGCCTCGACCTCGCCTGGGCCCGCGACGACCACGAACGCGCGGTACGCCGCTGCGCCGAACTCCAGTCCCGTATGACCACGCTGGACCACCGCACGCTGGGCGACCGGGCCGGTGGGATCCGACGGGGGCGGGCGGAGGGCGAAGGAGCCTTCCGCCAGGGCCAGGCCGGGGACGCCGGGGCGTTCCGGGGGGCGTGCGAGGACGGAGGGCCCGGGGGTTGGGCCGACGGGCAGGTGCACGGCGGGTCGGGGGAGCGAGCCTGGGCCGACGGCGACGGGCAGGTGAGCGGGGGCGCCGGGACGGGCGAGCGTGAGGACGCGGGGCACGCGGGCGGCGGCTTCGTGGACGGCGGTCACGGGGGTGGCGCGCGCAGGGAGGGCGTCTTCGGGCGCCTGGGGCGCGGCGGCGGCCGAGCAGGCGGCGACCAGACGGACGCCGGTCACCCGGCACGCGCCCACGGTGCGGGGGACGGCCGTCCCGGCGACGCTCCCGGAGCCGGCTTCCCGGACATCCCCCAGCAGCGCGGCTCCACGTTCGCGGCGCCCACGGAGGCCGCCGGCACCGGCCACGCCCCACACCGCCCCGCCCCCACCCCGGCCACCGGACCGGGCCCCGCCGAGGGGAGCCACCCCGGGTACGGCCCACGGCCGACGGCACCCGACGAAGCCGTTCGCCCCGGGTACGGCCCGCAATCGGCGGCGCCCGATGAAGCCCTCCGTCCCGGATACGGCCCACGGCCGACGGCACCCGACGAAGCCGTCCGCCCCGGGTACGGCACCCACCAGCCCAGCGGGGTCGACGCCTTCGAGGCGCCGTACGACAGCCGGCAGGCGCCGACCGGGACCGCCCCCGACGGCGAGACCCCCCGGGCCGACACCCCCCGGCAGGCACCCCCTGCCGAGCAGCCGCAGGCCCCCGCCAAGCAGCGCAAGCGTCGCCGTGGCAGTGCCCGGTTCGCCGGGATGGAGGAGGCGGAGGCAGGGCCCGTCGTCGTACCCCCGACCGCCGTACCGGATCTGCCCACCGCGCCAGCCGCACAGGGCCGTACTCCGCGCGGCGCGCGGTTCGCCGGGGCGGCCGACGCAGCGGACGGGCCGCAGTCCGGGCCGACTCGGGCGCAGGGTGAGAAGAAGGGTGCCGAGGACGCGGCGCTGCGGGAGACCGCCGACACCGTCGCGACGCTGGTGCGGCTGCGCTCGGAGGGCCGTACCGGCGAGGCGCACGCCCTGCTCGTCGAGGTCGCCCACTGGCCCGCCGACCGTTTCCCGCTGCTCGCCGCGGAGCTCCAGCGCGCCGGGCTCGGCGCCGACTGGGCGACGCTGCTCTGGGAGGCGGCCTCGCTGCCCGCCGAGCGGCTGGTGGCCGCCGCGGACGCGCTGGTCGCGGCCGGGCGGAGCGCCGACGGGGAGCAGGTGCTCCGCCAGGGGGTCGCACGGCCGGCCGCGGAGATCGGCGCGGCCGTCCTCGCGCTGGTCGCCGAGGGGCGCCGCCGCGAGGTCTCCGCGCTCCTCGACGCGTACGTCCGCGTCCGCACCCCCGAGGAGGCCGCCCGCAGCGCCGAACCGGACCCGCGGACCCTCGTCCCGCTTCTCCTCGCGGCCGCGAAGACCGTCTCCCAGGAGCGGCACTGGGACCTGGTGCACGCCCTGCGGGTCGCCGGATTCTCCGCCTGACAGGTCCCCCACAAGCCCGTGACCGGGCACGACACTCCTCCACTGGAGTGTGAAACGTGATCGACTTCGCGGGTTAACGACGATGGTCTTGGCAAGCCTTCCCAGGAGGCTTACGTTCGTCCCTCTACGGTCTGATCTACGGGCGTAGAGGCTCTGACGACCCGCCGAAGGAGCAGCTCATGGCCAACGTCGTACGTGCCGCTCTGGTCCAGGCCACCTGGACCGGCGACACCGATTCCATGGTGGCGAAACACGAGGAGCACGCCCGCGAGGCGGCCCGACAGGGCGCGAAGATCATCGGGTTCCAGGAAGTGTTCAACGCGCCCTACTTCTGCCAGGTCCAGGAACCCGAGCACTACCGCTGGGCCGAGCCGGTGCCCGACGGCCCCACCACCACGCGCATGCAGGAACTCGCGCGCGAGACCGGCATGGTGATCGTGGTGCCGGTGTTCGAGGTCGAGCAGTCCGGCTTCTACTACAACACCGCGGTCGTCATCGACGCCGACGGCAGCGTCCTCGGCAAGTACCGCAAGCACCACATCCCACAGGTCAAGGGCTTCTGGGAGAAGTACTACTTCAAGCCCGGCAACCTCGGCTGGCCCGTCTTCGACACCGCCGTCGGCAAGGTCGGCGTCTACATCTGCTACGACCGCCACTTCCCGGAGGGCTGGCGGCAGCTCGGGCTCAACGGCGCCCAGCTCGTCTACAACCCGTCCGCCACGCACCGGGGCCTGTCCTCCTACCTGTGGCGCCTCGAGCAGCCCGCGGCCGCTGTTGCCAACGAGTACTTCATCGCCGCCATCAACCGGGTCGGCGTCGAGGAGTACGGCGACAACGACTTCTACGGCACGTCGTACTTCGTCGACCCGCGCGGCCAGTTCGTGGGGGAGACGGCGAGCGACAAGGAGGAGGAACTGGTCGTCCGCGACCTGGACTTCGGCCTCATCGAGGAAGTGCGCCAGCAGTGGGCCTTCTACCGCGACCGCCGCCCCGACGCCTACGAAGGGCTGGTGCAGCCGTGACCAAGGACCTGCTGGGACGCCACCGCGCCGTCCTGCCCGACTGGCTCGCCCTGTACTACGAGGAGCCGCTGGAGATCACGCACGGCGAGGGCCGGCACGTCTGGGACTCCGAGGGCAACAAGTACCTCGACTTCTTCGGCGGCATCCTCACCACGATGACCGCGCACGCGCTGCCCGAGATCACCAAGGCGGTGAGCGAACAGGCTGGGAGGATCATCCACTCGTCCACTCTGTACCTCAACCGGCCGATGGTGGAACTGGCCGAGAGGATCAGCCAGTTGTCCGGCATCCCGGACGCCCGGGTCTTCTTCACCACCTCCGGCACCGAGGCCAACGACACCGCCCTGCTGCTCGCCACGACCTACCGTCGCAGCAACACGATCCTGGCGATGCGCAACAGCTACCACGGCCGCTCCTTCAGCGCGGTCGGTATCACCGGCAACCGCGGCTGGTCACCCACCTCGCTGTCCCCGCTCCAGACGCTGTACGTCCACGGCGGCGTGCGCACCCGCGGCCCGTACGCCGCCCTGAGCGACGACGACTTCATCGCGGCCTGCGTCGAGGACCTCAAGGACCTCCTCGGCCACACCCGCCCGCCCGCCGCCCTCATCGCCGAGCCGATCCAGGGCGTCGGCGGCTTCACCTCCCCGCCCGACGGCCTCTACGCCGCTTTCCGCGAGGTGCTGCACGAGCGGGGCATCCTGTGGATCGCCGACGAGGTGCAGACCGGCTGGGGCCGCACCGGCGACCACTTCTGGGGCTGGCAGGCGCACGCGCAGTCCGGTCCGCCGGACATCCTCACCTTCGCCAAGGGCATCGGCAACGGCATGTCCATCGGCGGGGTGGTGGCCCGCGCCGAGATCATGAACTGCCTGGACTCCAACAGCATCTCCACCTTCGGCGGCACCCAGATCACCATGGCGGCCGGCCTCGCGAACCTGTCGTACCTCCTGGAACACGACCTCCAGGGCAACGCCCGGCGGGTCGGCGGACTGCTCATCGAGCGGCTGCGGGCCGTCGCCGCGCAGGTCCCGGGCGTACGGGAGGTGCGGGGGCGCGGGCTGATGCTCGGCGTCGAGCTGGTGAAGCCCGGCACCGACGAGGCCGATCCGCAGGCCGCGGCCGCCGTGCTGGAGGCCGCCCGCGCCGAGGGGCTTCTGCTCGGCAAGGGCGGCGGGCACAACACCAGCGCCCTCAGGATCGCCCCGCCGCTCTCCCTGACCGTCGCGGAGGCCGAAGAGGGCGCCGCGATCCTCGAACACGCTCTGAGGAGCACCATCCAGTAGGTCCACAGCAAGGGAACACCGTCATGAGCGCCACCTTGGAGCCCCTGGAGCCTCTGGAGTCCTCGGAGCCGACCCTCTCGGTCCGCCAGGTCCTCATGCTGGAGCGGGTCCTCGCCGGGGAGCCCGAGGTGGTGGCCGGTGCCGGGCAGCTCGACCGGGCCGTGCGCTGGGTGCACGTGGCCGAGGCCGCCGACGTCGGAGTGATGCTCAGCGGCGGCGAGATGGTCCTCACCACCGGAGTGCTGCTCGCCGGCGACGAGGACAAGCAGGCCGAGTACATCCAGTCCCTGCACCGCGCGGAGGCCGCGGCCGTGGTCCTCGGACTCGGCCGCGCCTTCCCGGCCCCGCCGGACGTGATGCGGCGGGCCGCCGAGCGCTGCGGACTGCCCATGGTGGTCCTCCACCGGCCCTTCCCCTTCGCGGAGTTGACGGAGGAGGTCCAGGCCCGGCTGGTGCGGCGGAAGTTCGCCGCCGTCAGCATGTCCGAGGCCGTCCGCACCGCCCTGACCGGACTCATCACCGCGGGCGCCCCGCTCCAGCACCTGCTGGACGAGATCGCCCACCACAGCGGCTGCCCCGTCGTCGTCACCAACCTCGCCCACCGCGTCCTCGCCACCGCGGGGGAGCGCTCGGCGGTCGACGACGTGCTGCGCGACTGGGAGCGCATCGCCCGCCAGGCCGGGGGCAGCGCGGGCGACGGCTGGATCCGCGCCGAACTCGGCGGGCGCGGGGAACGCTGGGGCCAGATCATGCTGTGCGGCTACCGCGGCGACACCGCCACCGGGCGGCTGCTCGCCGACCGCGCCGCCGAGTCCCTCGTCCTGCACCGCATGCTCGGCGGCACCTCCGCGCACACCTGGGAGGAACAGTCCGCGCAGAGCCTGCTCACCGACCTGGTCAGCGGGGTCGTACCGGCGCGGCAGCTGCTGCCCCGCGCGCGGGCGGCCGGACTGCCGGTCAACCGCCGCACCTTCGTACCGCTCGTCGTACGGGACGGCGATCCGGCCGAACTCGACCGCGTGCTACGGCTGTTGGGGCTGCCCGGGATCGTCGCCGAGCTCGCCGACGGCGCCACCGCCGTGCTGCTCAGCCTGGCCCGGGACCAGGACGCCACCGTCCTCACGGCGAACTTCGCGGCCCGGCTCACCGGATCGGTCGTGGCGGCGGCCGATCCCCGTACCGCGTGGGACGACGTGCCCGCCGGTATGCGCGAGGCCCGGCACGTGGCCGATGCCGTGGCGTCCGGGGCGCTGGACCTCCCGGCCGTCGTACGCCTCAAGGACGTCCATCTGCGGGGCCTGATCAGGCTGTTGCGGGACGACCCGCATGTGCAGTCCTTCGCGGAGCGGGAGCTGGACGGGCTGCTGTGCGACGCGGGCTCCGGTGCCGCGGACGATCTGCTCGCCGTGCTGCGCACCTATCTCGCCACCGGCCGCAACAAGTCCCGCACCGCCCAGCTCCACCACGTCTCGCGTCCCGCGCTCTACCGGCGGCTGGAGGCGATACAGGGTCGGCTCGGTGTCGACCTCGACGACTTCGAGCAGGCCGCGTCGGTGCACATCGCGCTCCTCGCGCACGACGCGCAACAGAGCTGAAACATGCCATGACCTGGGAAAACGGCGGTGAAACATGGGCTCGCGACAGGGTGACACGGTGGCACGCCACGCGCCCGCAGACGTGACACCGTGCAACTCAAAGCCGGTTTTCGGACTTCCTACTCTTCTGGGGCGGGCACCGGAAGTTCCGTCTGCCCCACGACGCCCGGCACGCCCTCTCGCCGCACCGCGCACAAGCCCACGTACAACCAGTACGAGGGCTTGTCCGCGGCACGCCGAGAGCACGCACCGGACGCCGCAGGGCCTGCCCTTCGGGCAGACGACGGAACTTCCGGCGCCCGCCCCAGCACACCGAGCGACCGGAGGTCCCGATGAGCAGAGTGATTCGTGCCGCCCTCTTCCAGACCGCGTGGACGGGCGACAAGGAGTCGATGATCCAAGTACACGAGCAGGCGGCCCGGGACGCGGCCGCGCAGGGTGCTCAGGTCCTGTGCTTCCAGGAGCTGTTCTACGGGCCGTACTTCTGCCAGGTCCAGGACAAGGCGTTCTACGAGTACGCCGAGCAGATCCCCGACGGGCCGATCGTCAAGCGATTCCAGGCGCTGGCCAAGGAGCTGGGCATCGTCCTGATCCTGCCGATGTACGAGGAGGAGCAGCCCGGCGTCCTCTACAACACCGCCGCGGTGATCGACGCGGACGGCTCGTACCTCGGCAAGTACCGCAAGCACCACATCCCCCAAGTGCCGGGATTCTGGGAGAAGTTCTACTTCCGCCCCGGCAATCTGGGATGGCCGATCTTCGACACCAAGGTCGGGAAGATCGGCGTGTACATCTGCTACGACCGCCACTTCCCGGAGGGCTGGCGGGCGTTGGGGCTCGCGGGCGCCGAGATCGTCTTCAACCCGTCGGCCACCTCGCGCGGACTGTCCGCCTACCTGTGGCAGCTGGAGCAGCCGGCCGCGGCGGTCGCCAACGAGTACTTCGTCGGCGCGATCAACCGGGTGGGCGTCGAGGAGCTGGGCGACAACGACTTCTACGGCACGACGTACTTCGTCGACCCGGAGGCGCAGTTCGTGGGCGAGGTGGCGAGCGACAAGGAGACCGAACTCGTCGTCCGCGACCTGGACCTGGCCAAGCTCCGCGAGGTCCGCGACCGCTGGCAGTTCTACCGCGACCGCCGCCCGGACGCGTACGAGCCGCTGACGGCACCGTAACAGCCGACGTCGGCACCCGCGCCCTGTTTTTAGGGGCGCGGGGCAGCGTCCATATGCGGCTCCGCCGCGTGGGCGCGACCAGCCACAGACGACCGCCACTTTCTTCGACAACCGAACGGAGCGTGAACCCATGGCCGGCCGTACCGTCATCAGCGGTGGACTCGTCATCACCGCGTCCGACGAGATCCACGCAGACGTGCTGATCGAGGACGGCCGCATCGCCGCCCTCGCCGTGCCCGGTACCCAGAGCTGGACCGCGGACCGCACGATCGACGCCACCGGAAAGTACGTCATCCCCGGCGGCGTCGACGCCCACACCCACATGGAGCTGCCCTTCGGCGGCACCTTCGCCTCCGACACCTTCGAGACCGGCACCCGGGCCGCCGCCTGGGGCGGCACGACGACCATCGTGGACTTCGCGGTGCAGAGCGTCGGCCACACCCTGCGCGAGGGCCTGGACGCCTGGCACGCCAAGGCCGAGGGCAACTGCGCCATCGACTACGGCTTCCACATGATCGTCTCCGATGTGAACCAGGAGACGCTCAAGGAGATGGACCTGCTGGTGGAGGAGGGAGTCACCTCCTTCAAGCAGTTCATGGCCTACCCCGGCGTCTTCTACTCCGATGACGGCCAGATCCTGCGCGCCATGCAGCGCTCCGCCGAGAACGGCGGCCTGATCATGATGCACGCGGAGAACGGCATCGCGATCGACGTCCTGGTCGAGCAGGCGCTGGCGCGCGGCGAGACCGACCCCCGCTACCACGGCGAGGTGCGCAAGGCGCTGCTGGAGGCCGAGGCCACCCACCGCGCCATCAAGCTCGCCCAGGTCGCGGGCGCCCCGCTCTACGTCGTGCACGTCTCGGCCATGGAGGCAGTGGCCGAGCTGGCACGCGCGCGTGACGAGGGGCTCAACGTCTTCGGTGAGACCTGTCCGCAGTACCTGTTCCTGTCCACGGACAACCTCGCCGAGCCGGACTTCGAGGGCTCGAAGTACGTGTGCTCGACGCCTCTGCGCCCCAAGGAGCACCAGGCCAAGCTGTGGCAGGGCCTGAGGACCAACGACCTCCAGGTCGTCTCCACCGACCACTGCCCCTTCTGTTTCGTGGGCCAGAAGGAGCTCGGCCGGGGCGACTTCTCGAAGATCCCCAACGGCCTGCCCGGCGTCGAGAACCGCATGGACCTGCTCCACCAGGCCGTCGTCGACGGGCACATCTCGCGGCGCCGCTGGATCGAGATCGCCTGCGCCACCCCGGCCCGGATGTTCGGCATGTACCCGAAGAAGGGCACCATCGCGCCGGGCGCCGACGCGGACGTCGTGATCTACGACCCGAACGCCGAGCAGATCGTCTCCGCCGAGACCCATCACATGAACGTCGACTACTCGGCGTACGAAGGAAAACGCCTCACGGGCCGGGTCGAGACGGTCCTCTCGCGCGGCGAACTCGTCATCACCGAGCGGGAGTACACCGGGCACGCCGGGCACGGCGCCTACACCCCCCGCTCCACCTGTCAGTACCTCAACTAGGAGTGGCGCCCATGGACTTCGGACTCGTCCTGCAGACGGATCCGCCCGCCTCGAAGGTCATCAGCCTGATGAAGCGGGCCGAACGCAACGGCTTCACGTACGGGTGGACCTTCGACTCCGCCGTGCTCTGGCAGGAGCCGTTCGTGATCTACAGTCAGATCCTCTCCAACACCTCGAAGTTGACGGTCGGCCCGATGGTCACCAACCCGGGCACCCGCACCTGGGAGGTCACCGCCTCCACCTTCGCCACCCTCAACGACATGTTCGGCAACCGCACGGTCTGCGGCATCGGCCGCGGCGACTCCGCGATGCGCGTGGCGGGCCGTACGCCCAACACGCTCGCCCGGATCAGCGAGGCCATGAAGGTGATCCGGGCGCTCGGCTCCGGTCAGGAGGCCGACCTCGGCGGCACGGTGATCAAGTTCCCGTGGATCAAGGAGGGCGCCGAACTCCCCGTATGGATGGCGGCGTACGGGCCCAAGGCGCTGAAGATGACCGGCGAGGAGGCCGACGGGTTCATCCTCCAGCTCGCCGACCTGTACCTCACCGAGTACATGGTCAAGGCGGTCAAGGACGCGGCGGTGGCCGCCGGCCGGGATCCGGCCGACGTCAAGATCTGCGTGGCCGCCCCCGCCTACGTCACCGAGGACGACTCGCCCGAGGCGCTCGCCCACGCGCGCGAGCAGTGCCGGTGGTTCGGCGGGATGGTCGGCAACCACGTCGCCGACCTGGTGGCGAAGTACGGCACCGGCGGTGGCCTGGTCCCGCAGGAGCTGACCGACTACATCAAGGCCCGCGAGGGGTACGACTACTCGCACCACGGCCGGGCCGACAACCCCGACACCGCCTTCGTGCCCGACGAGATCGTCGACCGGTTCTGTGTCATCGGCCCGGTCGAGAAGCACATCGAGAAGCTGCACGCGCTGCGCGAGCTGGGCGTCGACCAGTTCGCCGTCTACGACATGCACGACGCCCAGGAAGCGACCATCGACGCCTACGGCGCCACGATCATCCCCGCCGTCAACGCCTGAGCCCCCCGGAACCGCTCGACCGACCCCCCACTCCTTGTCCCCCCTTCCCGCCGTTCCGGGAAGGGGTGGCGGGACCGGGAAAGGCCTCCCCGCCCGTCCCGGTCCCGCCCGAGGCCCCCGCACGGCCTATCCCGTTTCCGTCCTGATTCGATTGGCCTGCCCATGACCGAAACAGTCCCCACGGGGTCGTCGATACCGCAGTCCGCCGGCACCGGCGGCCGCGTCGAGCTCGCCCCCGAGGCCTTCCCCGCCGACAGCCCCTTCGCCAACGAGGACCTGCGTCCCGTACCCGTCGCCGAGCGCAAGTGGACGACGTACAACTTCGCGGCCCTGTGGATCTCCATGGCGCACTGCATCCCCAGCTGGACCCTGGCCTCCGGCCTGGTCGCGCTCGGCATGGACTGGAAGCAGGCCGTCTTCACCATCGCCCTGGCCAACGTCATCGTGCTGCTGCCGATGCTGGCCACCGGGCACGCCGGACCCAAGTACGGCATCCCCTTCCCGGTGCTCGCCCGTGCCTCCTTCGGGTTGCGCGGGGCCAACATCCCGGCGCTGATCCGGGCGGCCGTGGCCTGCGGCTGGTTCGGCATCCAGACCTGGATCGGCGGCAGCGGCATCTTCGCGCTGGGCTCCAAGCTGACGGGCGGGCACTGGGAGGACGCGGGCAAGATCGCGGGCAACCCGTGGCCCCTGTGGCTGTGCTTCATCCTGTTCTGGGCGCTCCAGATCGCGATCATCTACCGCGGCATGGACTTCCTGCGGCACTTCGAGAACTGGGCCGCGCCCTTCGTGATCGCCGGCGCGCTCGTCCTGCTGATCTGGATCGCGGTCAAGGCCGACGGCTTCGGCGCGCTGCTCGACCAGCCCTCCAAGCTCGGCTGGGGCGCCGACTTCTGGCCGGTGTTCTTCCCGTCCCTCATGGGCATGATCGGTTTCTGGGCGACCCTGTCGCTGAACATCCCGGACTTCACACGCTTCGGCGCCAGTCAGAAGGCGCAGACGTGGGGGCAGGCCCTGGGGCTTCCCACGACCATGACCCTGTTCGCGGTCCTCGCCGTGCTGGTCACCTCCGGCTCCGAGGTCGTCTACGGCGAGGCCATCTGGGACCCCGTGGCGCTCGCGGCCAAGACGGACAACGCCTTCGGGCTGCTCTTCGCGCTGGTCGTCGTGCTGGTCGCCACGATCTCCGTGAACATCGCGGCGAACGTGGTCTCACCGGCGTACGACCTGTCCAACCTGGCCCCGAAGTTCGTCAACTTCCGTACGGGCGCGCTGATCACGGGTGTCGTCGGCATCCTGATCTTCCCGTGGAAGCTGATCTCCACGCCGGAGTTCTACATCTTCACCTGGCTCGGCGTGGTCGGCGGTCTGCTCGGCACGGTCGCGGGCATCCTCATCGCCGACTACTGGGTCGTGCGGCGCACGGTCCTGCATCTCGCGGACCTCTACACGCCCGGCGGGCGCTACTGGTACGCCAACGGCTGGAACTGGCGGGCCATAGCCGCCTTCGTGGTCGGCGGACTGCTCGCGGTCGGCGGCTCGTACTCGGGCGTGGGCGCGGACGGCAAGAAGACCGGGCCGTTCCCGACCGACGGTCTCATCCCGTTCCTCAAGCCACTGGCCGACTACGGCTGGGCGGTGGGTCTCGGCACCTCGCTGCTGCTGTACGTGGCGCTGATGCTGCCGAAGGGCAAGGAGCAGGAGGGCATCGCGGCCTAAGGGGACGCCTCGCGCCCCGGGAGGGCGGTCGGAGAGCCTGTGATCAGGCCTTCTGACCGCTCTCCAGTGCCTTCACCGCTTCCTTGGCGGCCTTGATGGCACCCTTGTTGATCTCGTCCGTGCTGGGCGCCTTCTTCGACTCGAAGTCGCTGCCGTTGTACGTTACGGTCACCAGCGCGTTGGACGCCCGGACGATGACCACGCCCTCGCGGGTCTGCTGCTTGTCCTCGGTGGTCAGGTTCACCACCGAGTACCCGGCGTCACCGACCCCGGGCACAGTGCCGCCGCCGCTCTTCTCGGCGGTGTTCTCCTTGTACGACTTCGCGGCCGCCTGGTCGGACTCCGTGATCTCGAAGGAGACGTCGAGCCAGCGGTAGTCGTAGCCCTTGAGCGCGTTCCAGGAGCAGGTGCGGCGCACGGACGTGTCCGTGGAGGGGATCTCCTTGCCGGCCGTCTTGGCACCCGGCACCAGCGACTTGATCGTCGCCGCGCTGATGCTGCCGCAGGGGGCGGGGGAGGTGGCGTACGCCTTCGAGACCGCCGCCGTGGGGGCGCCCGAGGGCGACTCGTCGGCGGACCGCGGTGCCGACTCCTTCTGGGTGGCCGGGGTCGCGGCCGGGCCCGACGTCAGGGCCCAGCCCGCCGCGGCGAGCACGACGACGGGCGAGATGCGCGCGGTGAGGGCGAGCGGCAGGGAAAGAGTTCGCACGGCGCACTTTTCGTGGGGGACGGACGGTGCGGACGGGTCCGCACTGCGGACGGGACGACAGTTTCACACGTCTGCCTGTGGGGTGGAAGTGTGAACTCGCTCCGTGGCGGCGCCGTCACCGGCCCCCAACGCTGATGCGTCATGTGTCCGTTTATGTCCGCCCGACGGGCCGGTGCAGGGCTGATTCGATGCGGTCCACCGCCAGGAACGCCCCGTAGGCCACGAGGTGCACCAGGCAGCGGTCGGTGTGCTCCGGGCGCCGCCAGGCCGCCACGTCCTCGTCCGTGATCCGGTACGGCGCGAGCGCGGCCAGCAGCACCAGACGTGCCCCGGGACGCTCCCGGCGGTCCGGGAAGGCGCTCAGGTCGAGCGGCGGATGCGAGCCCTCCCAGTCCAGCAGGGCTTCCTCCACGAGGTCCTGGTCGTCGGTGTCGAGGAGGCCGGCGCCCGTCATGGCGGCCCGCAGCAGCGCCGCGTAGGCGAGTCCCACCGGCGTGCCGTCCGCCCACGCGGGGGCCTCGCCGGGGTCGGGCAGGTCGAGCAGCGCGAGGGACGCTCCCGGCCGGACCGGCCGGCGTACGGTCCGGGCGAGCGTGCGGCCCGCGAGACTGCGCACCGCCCTGAAACGCTGAGCGTTGCCCGGCAGGAGGTTCTCGGTGAGCAGGGCGGACACGATCCGGTTGACGAAGTGGAACGCGAACGCGGTGCCGAGATAGCCAGGGGCGTGCTCGCGCGGGAACGGGTACGGTCCGGCCCCCAGGCCGCCCGGCACGCGCGTGTGCCTGCCCCACTCCAGTACGCGCGCGTGGTCCTCGTCGAGCGGCCGTTCCCCTTTGACGACGCGTTCGGCGAGCGCGTGGTCGCCGGTGGCGTGCAGCAGCAGGGTGTGCGCGTCCACGCAGAACGGGCAGCGGTTGGCCAGCGAGACCCCGAGCGCCGCCAGCTCCTTGCCGGTGCGGCTGCCGGGCCCGGCGATCAGCGACTCGCGCATCAGCGCCCAGGCGGGGGCGAGGAGCTCCGGCGCGGAGGAGAGGACCACGAAGGTGACCGGTTCGTCGATGCCGAAGTCGCGGGACAGCTGCTCGTAGACCTCGGCGGCACGGCCGGTGGCGGCCTTGGGCGGCAGGGGCTGGGTGTACCGGAAGGGTGTGGGCATGGACAGCAGCGTGCGCCCCGGCCCCGGCGGTGGTCGTCGTACTGCCGAAGGGAGTCGGTGCTGCGTCCGGGAGGGCGGAGAGGGCGGGGGACTACTGCCCCGGGAGTAGTGGAGGAGTTGTCCACAGGGCTGACGCCGGTGTCGGTGCGGCGGTCTAGCGTGTGGGGGATGAGCGGGCACCCGGTCGACTCGACCGTCTCCCAGCGGCTCGCCGACCTGGCCCTCGGGGTCGTGGTCGGCGCCCTCGTCGTGGTCGTGGCGGCCCTCGACCCGGACACCACCGCCCTCGACTACGGCCTGCTCGTGGTGAGTTCGGCCGCCCTCGTCTTCCACCGGGCGGTCCCGTCGGTGGTGCTCGCGGTGTCCACTGTCAGCGGGGCGGCCTACGTCCTGCACGCCCACCCGGGGCCCCTCGGCGCGCTGCCCGTGTTCGCCGCCGTGCACCTGGCCTCCCAGCTGGGGCACCGGGGGTGGGCGGCCGGGGCGAGCGCGGTCTTCCTCGGGGCGTACGCGGCGACGGGGCCGACGGTCCAGGAGGCAGTCGAGAGGACCGGGCTGCTCGCGGGCTGGTTCGTGTGCGCGGTCGTGACCGGCCTCGCCGGGCGCAACTGGCAGGCCTATCTGCGCCAGACCGAACAGCGTGCCCTGGAGGCCGAACGCACCCGGGAGGAGGCCGCGTTGCGCCGGGCCGGGGAGGAACGCCTGCGCATAGCCCGGGAGTTGCACGACTCCCTCACCCACAGCATCTCCATCGTCAAGCTCCAGGCGGGCGTGGCCGTCCATCTGGCCCGCAAGCGCGGCGAGGAGGTACCGCCCGCCCTGCTCGCCATCCAGGAGGCGGGCGGCGAGGCCATGCGCGAGCTGCGCGCCACCCTGGAGGTCCTGCGCACGGACGAGCCCACCGGCACCCCGGCGCTGCTCGTGGAGCGGGCGCGGGCGGCAGGGCTCGCCGTGGACCTGAGCGTCACGGGCGAGGAGCGCGCCCTGTCGGCGCCGCTCGACCGGGCCGTGTACCGGATCGTCCAGGAGTCCCTGACGAACGCGGCCCGGCACGCGGGACCGGCCAAGGTGCAGGTCGAACTGGCCTACGGCGAGGAGGACTTGACGGTCCGGGTCGAGGACGACGGAGCGGCCTGTCCGGACCGTCCGCCGCAGCCCGGCCACGGCCTCACCGGCATGCGCGAGCGGGTCACCGCCCTGGGCGGCACGCTGAGCACCGGGCCACGGGACGGGGGAGGGTTCTCGGTGTGCGCGCATCTGCCGCTGGGGCCGGGGCCGCTCCTGCCTTCCGGGCCGGGGCCGCTCCTGCCTTCCGGGCCGGGGTCGCACCTGCCTTCCGGGTCGGGGGCGCGCCTGCCCTCCGGGTCGGGACCGCGCCTGCCCTCCGAGACGGGGTCGCGCCTGCCTTCCGGGCTGGGGTCGCGCCTGCCCTCCGGGTCGGGACCGCGCCTGCCCTCCGAGACGGGGTCGCACCTGCCTTCCGGGCTGGGGCCGCGCCTGCCCTCCGCGTCGGGGCCGCACCTGCCCTCCGAGCCGGAGGAGTCGGCGTGATCAGAGTGGCTCTGGTCGACGACCAGGCGCTGATGCGGGCCGGTTTCCGGGCCCTGCTCGACGCCGAGGACGGTATCGAGGTGGTCGGGGAGGCGGCCGACGGGAAGCGGGGCGTGGAGCTGGTGCGCGCGCAGGTGCCCGACATCGCGCTGATCGACGTACAGATGCCGGTGATGACGGGCATCGAGGCCACCCGGCAGATCGCCGAGGACCCGGGGCTGGCCGGGGTCCGCGTGGTGATCCTCACCAACTACGGCCTCGACGAGTACGTCTTCGAGGCACTGCGGGCCGGCGCGAGCGGCTTCCTGCTCAAGGACACCGAACCGGCCGATCTGCTCCAGGCCATCGAGGTGGTGGCCCGGGGCGAGGCTCTGCTGTCCCCCGCGGTCACCCGCACCCTGATCGGCGAGTTCGTGTCCCGCCCGCCCGACCGGTCCACCGCCCCCGGCCTGGAGTGCCTCACCCGCCGCGAACGCGAGGTCACGGCCCTGGCCGCCCGGGGTCTGACCAACGAGGAGATCGCCGAGCACATGGTGATCAGCCCGTTGACGGCGAAGACGCACATCAGCCGTGCGATGACGAAGCTCGGGGCACGGGACCGGGCCCAACTGGTGGTGTTCGCCTATGAGTCGGGTCTGGTGACGGCCCGGGGTAACTGAGTTGCGGACCGGCGGCGGCGATCAGCACCCTGAGGCGATGACGGAGACGGCACCGCGGGTGCGTGAAGAGATCCTCGCCTACTACGCCCAGGGCAAGGAGGACGCCCGTCTCAGGGACGGCGGTGCGCCCGCCGGGCGGCTGGAGTTCTGGCGCACCCAGGACGTGCTGAGGCGGCTGCTGCCCCCCGGGCCCGCACGGGTGCTGGACGTCGGCGGCGGCAGCGGGGTGCACGCGGAGTGGCTCGCCCGGGACGGGTACCAGGTCGCACTCGTCGATCCCGTACCGCTCCACGTGGAGCAGGCCGCACGGCTGTCCGGCGTGACCGCCCGCCCCGGGGACGCCCGCGAGCTGGCCGACGCCGACGCCTCGTACGACGTGGTGCTCCTGCTGGGCCCGCTGTACCACCTGACCGAACGGGCCGACCGGGTAAGGGCGTTGGCCGAGGCGGCCCGGGTGGTCCGGCCCGGCGGGCTGGTGGTCGCCGCCACCATCAACCGGTACGCCCAACTGCACGACCTGCTGCGCGAGGAGCGCTACTTCACCCCGTCGGTCCGCGCCCACACCGACGCGGTCCTCGCGGACGGCAGGCACCCTTACCAGGAGGGCGGCTTCTTCACCGTCGCGCACTTCGCCCAACCGGACGAGGTGACGGCGGAGTTCACCGACGGGAGGCTGTCCGTCGAGGGGCAGTACGGCGTCGAGGGCGTCGCCTGGCTGATGGGCGGTGTCGAGGACTGGCTGGACGACCCCGAGCGGCGCGAGACGGTCCTCGCGGCCTGCCGGCACGTCGAGTCCGAGCCGACGCTGCTGGGAGTGAGCGGGCATCTGCTGACGGCGGGCAGACGGCCTCGGTGACCGCCTGCCCGCGGGTGCCTGCGGGCCGCGGTGGACGGCCCGCCCACGGGTGCCTGTGCGGCCGCGGTGACCGCCCGTGCCGTCCGCGCCTACGCGGCCGTACCCCCCGAGTAGTCGCCGCTGAAGGTGGTCTCGACCGTGGTGGCCACGGACTGGGCCACCCCGGTGCCGGTGAGGATGATGCCCAACTCACGGTTGGAGGAGAGCGAGTTGCTGCTGAGGTTCATGGAGCCCGCCTCCACCTCCTGGGTGGCGAGACCGTAGTCGGCGACCATGGCCTTGGCGTGGATGTAGAAGCCGTTGGGGTCGGAGTACCCGACGACCGTGGCGCCGGCCGCCTTGATCTCGGAGACCTCGCTCGCGTAGTCGCCTGGGGTCTCCAGCACCACCCGCACCTTCACGCCAGCCTTCGCGCGCGCCGCGATGGCGTCGACCACCGCGCTGTCGCTGAACTCCAGTTCCTCCACGTCCAGTGTCTTCGTGGCCGCGTTGACCACGGACAGCAGCCGGTTGCGGGAGTCCGTGGGCGACCAGAGCAGATGGTCGCCATCGGTGGGGGTGAGCGAAGTGCCGGCGTAGTCCGCGGCGAACACCTTCTCGATCGCGGCGACATCGCGGCTGTCGTCGGTGAACACCCCGTAGTCACGGCCGGTCGCGTAGTACTGGGAGGTCAGATTGCCGGTGAGGACAAGGGACTTGGCCCCGTCCACGGTGATCGTCTTCTGGTGTGTGTAGACGAAGCTCGACGGCGACCACACCACGCCCACGCCGGCGTTGCTCAGTGCCGTGTAGGCCGAGCCGTTGGCGCTCTGGTGCGCGCGGTCCAGGACGACCCGGACGGTGACGCCCTTGTTCTTCAGGGCGATCAGGTCGTTGACGGCCGTGGTGTCCTCCAGCTCGTACATGGTCATGTCGAGGGACGCGGTGGCCGAGTTGATGAAGTCGTAGATCGTGGGCTGGGTGGTGCCGCTCCGCGAGAAGGCGAAGGCGGTGTAGGTCGCGGCGTCGGCGGGGACGGAGGCGGCGAGCACGGCGGCGCCGGCGGCGAGCGTGACGGACGCGCGGGCGAGGACCTTCGACAACATGGGGGACTCCTGGTCGAGTTGGGGCCCACGTGGGGGGCGCGGGCGTTCGCATGGCACCACGCGCGTAGAACGCGGAGGAAGAGAGCGACGGTGAACTCGCGGTTACCGACGGTCCGGACAACCGGGCAAAGGGGACTCCGTGCAGGTGAGGGGCAGTTCATGGAGTTCTCGTGTGATCGCAAAGACTTCGTAGGCCGGTCGGTGTGGAATGAAAGGATCCACAGAGGCGACCGCTTCGGACCGGCCGAGGCGGGCCCGACCCGCGAGGTGAGAGATGTCGTTCACCACCCGGCCGACCCTCCAGGGCACCTTCGGCATGGTGTCCTCCACCCACTGGCTGGCCTCGCAGTCGGCGATGGCGGTGCTGGAGGACGGCGGCAACGCCTACGACGCCGCGGTGGCCGGTGCCTTCGTGCTGCATGTCGTCGAGCCGCATCTGAACGGCCCCGCCGGCGAGGTGCCGATCCTGCTCGCGCCGGCCGGCGGGGAGGTGCGGGTGCTGTGCGGACAGGGCGTCGCACCGGCCGGGGCGACCGTGGCCCACTACCGGGGGCTCGGCCTGGAGCTCGTGCCCGGCACCGGCCCCCTCGCCGCCGCCGTCCCCGGCGCCTTCGACGCCTGGATGCTGCTCCTGCGCGACCACGGCACCAAGTCCCTCGCCGACGTCCTCGCCCACGCCATCGGGTACGCCGAGGACGGGCACGCGCCCGTGGAGAACGTCGCCGCGACGGTGGAGAGCGTGCGGGAGCTGTTCGAGACGGAGTGGACCTCGTCGGCGGATGTCTACCTGCCGGGCGGAAAGGCCCCGCGGCCCGGTGAGCTGTTCCGCAACCCCGCCCTCGCCGCCACCTGGAGGCGGCTGATCGACGAGGTGGCGGGCGCGGGCGACCGGGTCGCGCAGATCGACGCCGCCCGCGAGGTGTGGCGTACCGGATTCATCGCCGAGGCGCTCGTACGGCAGTCCCGGCGGCCCACCCTGGACACCAGCGGCAGACACCACACCGGCACGCTCACGGCCGCCGACCTCGCCGGGTGGTCCGCGAGCTACGAGGCGCCGGCGACGTACGACTGGAACGGCTGGACCCTGTGCAAGGCCGGCCCCTGGAGTCAGGGCCCGGTGCTCCTCCAGCAACTCGCCCTGCTGCCGCCCGAGCTGCCCCGGTACGGATCCGCCGAGTACGTCCATCTGCTGGTCGAGGGCTGCAAGCTGGCCATGGCCGACCGGGAGGCCTGGTACGGGGACGCCGCCGAAGTGCCGCTCGGGGAGCTGCTGTCGGGGGAGTACAACGCCGAGCGGCGCCGGCTCGTCGGTGACAAGGCCTCCCACGAGCTGCGGCCGGGCAGCCCCGGAGGACTGGAGCCGCGGCTGAGTGCCCACGCGCGCGTGGTCGTCACCGACGAGCCCGGGTTCAGTCCGATGGGAGTGGGGGAGCCGACGGTCGCCAAGCGGCCCACCTCGCCGGTGCCGGGCGAGCCCGAGGTCGGTCCGGACGGCACGACCCGGGGCGACACCTGCCACCTCGACGTCGTCGACCGCTGGGGCAACATGGTCGCCGCCACGCCCAGCGGAGGCTGGCTCCAGTCCAACCCCGTCGTACCGGAACTGGGCTTCCCGCTCGGCACCCGGCTCCAGATGACCTGGCTGGAGGAGGGCCTGCCCAACTCCCTCACCCCCGGCCGCCGTCCCCGCACCACCCTCACCCCCTCCATGGCGCTGCGCGACGGCGTGCCCGTCCTGGCCTTCGGGACGCCCGGCGGGGACCAGCAGGACCAGTGGCAGCTCCACTTCTTCCTGGCCCTCGCCCTGAGCGCCCCGGTCCGCGGCGGCCTCGACCTCCAGGGCGCGATCGACGCCCCGAACTGGCACAACGACAGCTTCCCCGGCTCCTTCTACCCGCGCGGCATGCGCCCGGGGAGCGTCACGGTGGAGGCCCGGATGTCCGCCGAGGTGGTGGCGGAGCTACGGCGACGGGGGCACGACGTGACGGTGGGGGAGCCGTGGTCGGAGGGCAGGCTGTGCGCGGTGGCGCGGGACCCGGAGACGGGGGTGCTGTCGGCGGGGGCGAACCCTCGGGGGATGCAGGGGTACGCGGTGGGGCGGTGACCGCGGAGGTCAGCTTCAGTGACGGTGGCGGTGGGAGTGACCGGTATGCGCGGAACCCGGTGTTCACGGTGATTCCATCCGGCGTCCAGCAGGCGGGTGGGGTTTGTCAGTCCCGCGTGCTCTCATGGAGTCATGATCGGAGACACGGAAACCATCGACGAGTTTCTCGACCTGCACGCGGGTGACGTGGAAGAGGCGGTGCGCAAGGCGGCCGCGGCCGAGGTCATGCCGCGATTCCGGCGGCTCGGCGCGCACGAGGTCGACCAGAAGGCAGGCCCGCACGACCTGGTGACGGACGCCGACCGGCTCGCCGAGCAGTACCTCACCGAGGCGCTCGGCGCCCTGCTGCCGGGTTCGGTCGTGGTCGGCGAGGAGGCGGTGCACGCCAACCCGGCCTCGTACGAGGCGATACAGGGCGACACCCCGGTCTGGATCGTCGACCCCGTCGACGGCACCCGGCAGTTCGTGCACGGAGACCCCGGCTTCTGCATGCTGGTCGCCCTGGCGAAGAGCGATGTCCTGCTGGCCTCCTGGACCTACGCGCCGGCGCGCGACCAACTGGCCACGGCGATACGGGGCCGGGGCGCGTTCCTCGACGGCGAGCGGCTGCACTCGGGCGCTCCCGCACCGGGCCGGGACCTCCAAGTGGCCACCTCCCACCCGGACTACACGACAGAGGACCAGAAGCGCGCTCTGCTGGGACTGTGGACGGACGGCGTCGCACCGCGCGCGTGCGGCTCGGCGGGCCTGGAGTATCTCGCCGTCGCCCGCGGGGAGTTGGACGCGGTGGCGTTCACCTGGGAGGCGGCCTGGGATCATGCGGCGGGCCTGCTGCTGGTCGAGGAGGCGGGCGGCGCCCATCAGACCCTCACCGGCGAGCCCTTCCGCATCACGGGAGGCAACACCCTGCCCTTCACAGCGGCCCGCGACGCGGCGACGGCCGGGAGGGTGCGGGGGCTGCTGGCCGGGGAGGCGTGACGGGGGACGCCCCTCGGGCCGGACGTCCCGGGGTCGGACGTCCCCGGGGACGCACGTCGACGGGTCCGGACGTCCACGCCGACTCGCATCCTCGGACCCGGAGACCCCCGCCCCTCCCGACTTCCCCCCGAACCCCAGGACTGTCGGTCCCCCGGCATATCCTGATCCTCTGGCCATCGGCTGACGAAGGGGTCCGAAGGTGCCGTCGATGTTCGATGCGGTCGTGGTGGGTGCGGGGCCGAACGGACTGACGGCTGCCGTGGAGCTGGCCCGGCGCGGCTTCTCCGTGGCCGTCTTCGAGGCCCGCGACACCGTGGGCGGCGGCGCCCGCACCGAGGAGCTGACCCTCCCCGGCTTCCGGCACGACCCCTGCTCAGCGGCCCACCCCCTCGGCATCAACTCCCCGGCCTTCCGCGCCCTGCCCCTGGAGCGCTACGGCCTGGAGTGGCTGCACGCGGAGCTGCCCATGGCGCACCCCTTCACCGACGGCACCGCCGCCGTGCTGTCGAGGTCGGTCGCCGAGACGGCCGCCTCCTTCGGGCCCCGGGACGCGGGGGCGTACCGACGGCTCGTCGAGCCGTTCCTGCCCAAGTGGGACACCCTGGTCCGCGACTTCATGTCCCTGCCCCTGACCGCGCTGCCCCGCGACCCGGTCACCCTGGCCCGCTTCGGCCTCGCCGGACTGCCCCCGTCGACCCTGCTGATGCGCCGCTTCCGCGACGAGCGGGCGAAGACCCTGTTCGCCGGCCTGGTCGCGCATGTGATGGCCCCGCTCAGCGGCTTCGCCACCGGCGCCATCGGCCTGGTCTTCGCCCTCGCGGCCCACGCCCGCGGCTGGCCCGTGGCCCGCGGCGGCTCCCAGTCCATCTCCGACGCGCTCGCCGCGTACCTCAAGGACCTCGGCGGCACCATCCACACCGACTACGAGGTCAAGCGGCTGGACGACCTGCCGCCCGCGCGCGCCTACGTCTTCGACACCTCGCCCACCGCGCTCGCCCGCATCGCCGGCTTCGGCGACTACTACCAGGGCTACCGCTACGGCCCGGGTGTCTTCAAGGTCGACTACGCCCTCGACGGCCCGGTGCCCTGGACCGCGAAGGAGGCGCGCAGCGCGGGTACCGTGCAGATCGGCGCCGACAGCGCGGAGATCGGCAGGGCCCTGCGAGCCGCGTCCCGGGAGGGCCGGGCCCCCGACAGGCCGTTCATGATCACCGTGCAGCCCAGTGTCGTGGACCCCGGCCGGGCCCCCGCGGGGAAGCACGTCTTCTGGGCCTACGGCCATGTCCCCAGCGGCTGGACCGGCGACCTCACCGACGCCCTGGAGCGCCAACTGGAGCGTTTCGCCCCGGGGTTCCGTGACCGCGTCCTCGCCCGCGCCACCGCGGGACCGCCCGAACTGGCCACCCGCAACGCCAACTACATCGGCGGCGACATCGGCTCCGGCGCGGTCACCGGCCTCCAGGTCATGCTCCGCCCCAAGCTCTCCCTCTTCCCCTACGACACCCCCCACCCGGCCGTCTTCATCTGCTCCTCGGCGACCCCACCGGGCCCCGGCGTGCACGGCATGTCGGGCCACAACGCCGCGAAGGCGGTGTGGCGACGGCTCCGGCAGGAGACCTGAAGCCCACCGGGCCCGACCCCGGCAGGCTCGGAACCGAACTGAATCCCGCGCACCGTGCTGGAAGAGTGGTGGTCATGACCAGCATCCGACTCGTCCAGGGCGACATCACGCGGGAGAGCGCCGACGCGATCGTCAACGCCGCGAACTCCTCCCTCCTCGGCGGGGGCGGAGTCGACGGTGCCATCCACCGGCGCGGCGGCCCCGCGATCCTGGCCGAGTGCCGTCGGCTGCGCGCCGGGCACTACGGCAAAGGCCTGGCCACCGGCAAGGCCGTCGCCACCACCGCGGGCGCCCTCGCCGCGCGCTGGGTGATCCACACCGTCGGTCCCCGGTACAGCCACGAGGAGGACCGCTCGGCGCTGCTGGCCTCCTGCTACCGCGAGTCCCTGCGCGTCGCCGACGAACTCGGCGCCCGCACGGTCGCCTTCCCGGCCGTCTCCGCCGGCATCTACGGCTGGCCGATCGACGACGCCGCCCGGATCGCGGTGGAGACCGTACGGGGGACGCGGACCGCGGTCGAGGAGGTCCGCTTCGTGCTCTTCGACGAGAAGGCGTACGACGCGTTCGCCCAGCAGGTCGGCTGACGCCCGAGCCCTCTGACGGCCGAATGTCCCCCGGCCCCGGGAGTGGGCTCCCGGGCGAGGAAAGTGCCTGGTCAGAGGCGTTTTGGTGTGAGCTGGGGGCCGGGGGCGGGTCGCGGGACCGGTTGCGCGGTGCGGGGGCGCTTCCGACGGTGGGGCCAAAGAAGTCATTTCGAAAGGAACGTGCATGCGCCCCCTCGTCTCCCGCGGCCTTCTCCTGCCGCCCCTGGTCTGTGCCGCGCTGATCCTCGGCCCGGTCGGCACCGCGGCCGCCGTCACCGACGCGGGCCGCGCAGCGTCGAACCCCGGGGTGTCGCAGCCGGCCACCCCGTACGACACCGCCACCCTGGTGGACCGCGTCGAGGCACTGGAGCGTGCCGAGCACGGCACCGTCCTCAAGCCCCTCCTGGACGCGGTCACCGACCTCACCGCGCTGGACGCCACCACCCTCGACGCGGACCGGGCGGCGGCCCACGCCAAGGCCGTCGAGGCCGCGAACACCCGGGTCCAGCAGGAGCTGCGGCGGGTGAGCGGCACCGACCGGTCCGCGGTCGCCGCGGCCGACCCGGTCTCCGACCTCCTGGACTCCCTCCAGTCCACGATCGACGACCTGCTGTCGTCGCTCACCTCGCTGGACCTGGGCGGTGTACTGGGCGCGGTCACCGGACTCCTCGGCGATGTGCTCGGCGCCGTCACCGGCCTCCTGGGCGGCGGCCTGCCCACGGCCGAACTGCCCACCACGACCGAGCTGCCGGCCGCGACCACGCTGCCCTCCACGGACACGCTCCCGTCCGCGACCACACTGCCGGCCCTGCCGGCCACCGGCTGACCCGGCGGCCCACCGAGCCCACTTCGCCGACGGCGACGGCGACGGCACCCCCGCGTGACCCACGCGGGGG